>JAICKZ010000179.1 GCA_025927665.1 Steroidobacteraceae bacterium
GATTGACGATACGGAGTCCGGAAGCAACGATGCCGATGACAATAACTATCACGATGAATTCAGGCATGATCATCTCCAAAATAGCAATGGATCGAATGTTATTTCGAAGACTATCATACGTTGTGTAAGGCATGTTTTGTAAGGTGTTGCTAATGTTGTTTGCACTGAATAAAAGGGGTTGATATCTGTCTGCAAGCAAAGCATGCTGTATTGCCTTGCGGTAGTGGAGGTATATATGTTGCTTATCGGCATGTTTGATTCTCCCTTTGTGCGTCGTGTTGCGATCAGCATGAAATTGTTAGATATTAAGTTTGAACATGCCAATTGGTCAATTGGCAAAGATTTTGATCAGATCCGCAAGTACAATCCGTTGGGTCGAGTGCCGACGTTGGTGTTGGATGATGACGAAGCATTGTTCGAGTCCGCAGCCATTCTGGATTATCTTGATGAACGTGCTGGAACTCGTGCCTTATTGCCACGTGAAGGGATAGCTCGACGTCAATCACTCAAAATCATGGCGACCGCAACGGGTGCTGCAGAAAAGGGTGTACTGACCGTTTATGAACGTGCATTTCGCCCGCTTGAAAAGCGCCATCAACCATGGGTCGATCGTTGTCATACTCAAGTGCATGGCGCATTACAAGAGATCGAAAAGATATGCGCGCAATGTGGTGCTGGGCAATGGCTGGTTGGTCATTCGATGTCCCAAGCGGATATTACCGTGTCATGTGTCTTTACATTCTTGAGTGATGTCTTGCAATTGAATGAAAGCAATGCGCCGTATCCGGTATTGCGTGAGTATGTAAAACGTTGCGAAGCGTTGCCGGAATTCAAGACTACTTACTTGCCTTTCTTCGTGCCGAATAGTTAGCTGTGTAGTAAATTTTTTATCAACTTGCAATGAAATCACGCCAATTATCTGGGGTCCTAAACAGGTTAAAGTCTTTGGATACACAGACCATTGATGAACTGTATGGTCTGGAACCTGTCATTGATGTTGAGAAAGTGCATGTTGGTATGGAGCCCACGCAATTCGTCACCATTGTGTGCCCCTATTGTGGAGAGTGCTATGAGACTCGAATAGATTTGACCTGTGGGTCGTTCGATTATGTTGAGGATTGCCAGATTTGCTGTCAGCCTATCGACCTTAGAGTTACAGTGAATGAAGCAGCTGAGTTGATTGATGTGATAGCACGGCAATTGAATTCTTGATCAAGGTGAGAGGACGATGGAAGAAGACTTGAAAAAAGCAGCGCTGGATTATCATCGTTTTCCAACGCCGGGAAAAATTTCTCTTGCCAGTACCAAAGCGTTGACCAATCAACGCGATTTGTCGCTTGCTTACTCACCGGGTGTGGCTTACGCCAGTTTGGCAATTAAAGATGATCCACTTGAAGCGGCCACGCTCACTTCACGTAGTAATTTGGTTGCCGTTATTACCAATGGCACTGCAGTGCTCGGTTTGGGGAATATTGGTCCACTTGCCGGCAAGCCGGTCATGGAAGGTAAAGGATGTTTATTCAAAAAATTTGCGGGCATTGATGTGTTTGATATTGAGATCAACGAGAATGATCCTGACAAACTGATTGATATTGTTGCTGCACTGGAACCCACTTTTGGCGGCATCAATCTCGAAGATATTAAAGCGCCAGAATGTTTCTATATCGAGCGTAAATTACGCGAGCGTATGAAAGTGCCTGTGTTTCATGATGATCAACATGGAACTGCAATCATTGTCGCAGCGGCAGTGATGAATGGTTTGAAAGTTATTGGCAAAGATATCAGCAAAGTGAAGATAGCGACTTCAGGTGCAGGTGCAGCAGCGATTGCTTGTCTGGATTTGCTGGTTGCATTGGGGATACAACAAAAAAATATTTTGGTCAGTGATAGTAGTGGTGTGATCTACACTGGTCGACCCAATACGACGGATGCAGACAAACTGCGTTACGCTCAACATACTCAAGCACGTGCCTTGGCAGATATTCTTGATGGCGCGGATATTTTTTTAGGTTTATCAGGTCCTGGCGTGGTGAAGCCAGAAATGATCAAACCCATGGCCAGGCAGCCGTTAATACTTGCATTGGCCAATCCAGAGCCTGAGATTCGACCGGAACTCGCCAAGGCAGCGCGACCCGATTGCATTGTATGCACTGGTCGATCTGATTATCCGAATCAAGTAAATAATTCGTTATGTTTTCCGTTTATTTTTCGTGGTGCATTGGATGTTGGCGCAACGACTATCAACGATGCAATGAAACTGGCGACCGTGCATGCGCTTGCAGAACTTGCACAAGCAGAGCAATCCGATGTAGTGACTGATGCGTATGGAGATGTAAGTCCCTCCTTTGGTGCCGAATTTTTGATTCCACGTGCTTTCGATCCGCGTTTGATTGTCCGTATAGCACCGGCAGTGGCCAAAGCTGCAATGGATAGTGGTGTTGCCACACGACCGATTAGTGACTTTGAAGCATATCGCAATCGGATGATGCAATTTGTATATCAATCCGCATCGGCAATGAAGCCATTATTCGCCGCCGCGAAGCGACGACCTAAGCGGGTGATTTTTGCGGAAGGCGAGGACACAAGAGTTTTACAGGCCGCACAAGTTGTAATTGACGAAGGCTTGGCCTATCCCATCTTGATTGGACGCACCGAGCTCATCAAAGAACGCATTGAAAAACTGGGATTGCGTTTGCGTCTGGGTGAAAATTGCGAAGGTGTAAATATTCATCGTGATGCACGTTATCGCGATACGTGGACTGAATACTATCAATTGACTTGTCGACAAGGGATCTCGCGTGCCCAAGCGCAAGAAGAAATTCGCAGTCGTGCTTCATTAATCGGCGCCATGTTGGTTCGGCGTGGTGATGCAGATGCAATGCTTTGTGGAACCGTCGGTAATTATCTTGATCATCTCAAGTACATTCGTCGCGTGATAGGGTTGCGGCCAGGTGCCAGCATATTCGCGGCCATGCAAATGTTGATACTTCCCGAGCGACAATTATTTTTCTGCGATACCCACATTAATCACGATCCAACTGCGGCGCAGATTGCAGAGATGACTTTGATGGCTGCAGAACAGGTGCAACGTTTTGGTGTGACTCCAAGTGTGGCGTTGTTATCGCACTCAAGTTTTGGCAGTTCCGATGCAGCGTCGGCGCAAAAAATGCGTGATGCTTTGGCAATGATCGTAGAGCGTGCGCCGGATTTAGCGATAGAAGGTGAAATGCGAGCAGATTCGGCATTATCAACTTCGTTGCGTTATCAAATGTTTCCTGACTCGAGACTGACGACTGATGCAAACGTGTTAATCATGCCCAATGTAGACGCAGCGAATATTGCCTATAACACTTTGCGAATCGCGATAAGTAACAGTGTAACAGTGGGAGGCATTTTGTTAGGCGCGGCCAAGCCCGTGCACATCATGACGGCATCGGCCTCTGTGCGACGTATTGTTGATATGACAGCTTTTGTGGTTGCAGAGGCTGGCGCGATACATTTAACAAATCAATAAGTTGTTATCCACTGCGATCAGCGCTACTCTAAAACGATTTCGTTCAATAGGTTTACGACGATGAATACCAAAATAGTGACGATCTCTGCTGGTGCAGTGGTGGCGGTGTCAGCGGGTCTGTACTTTCTACTCGGTTACCAATCAACGCCAGAACCAATTGTGCCACCGGCCACATCTGTCGTGAAAAAAGAACCAGCAATTGCCAATCCCGTTCCTGAACCAACAGTTGCACAAGCTTTGCCTGCATTGGATGGCAGTGATGAGCTCGCAATGAACGAGTTGATAACATTGATCGGCCAACCCTTTGTACAAAAGTATCTGCTGCCACAAAATCTGATTCGTCACGTGGTGGTGACCATCGACAATCTGCCACGCAAAAAAATTGCTGGCAGCATGAATCCGGTTAAACCGCTGCCGGGACAAGTAAGTGCCCAACCCGAAGTGGCCATTTCACTGACGCCTGCGCAGTACGCTCGTTATGATGAGTTTGTGCAATCCGTTGTAGCAGTCGACAGCCAAAAATTAACAGCGACCTATTTCAAGTTGTATCCCTTGTTCCAAGAAGCCTATAAATCATTGGGCTATCCCAAAGGATATTTTAATGATCGCCTGGTGACCGTAATTGATCACTTGATTGCAACGCCGTATGCGCAAGAGCCGATACAACTAATCAATGGCCCAGGAATTTATCAGTTTGCGGATCCAGCATTGGAGTCGTTATCGGCTGGGCAAAAAGCAATTGTGCGCATGGGGCCTGAAAATGGCGCAAAGATCCGTGCCAAGTTAAAAGAGATCCGGGCGTTGATTGCGAGCAAGCCTGCGACTTAGTGAATCGCTGGAAAAACGCAGCGGCACGGCATCATGATACGAAGTATTGCGATTGTCGTCCCACGTTGATGAATATCAGTTGATTGAGTATCAATACTTCATCCTCGTTCCTTTTCTGTAAGAGACGAGGATGAAGATAAAGATGGATTGCGCGACAATGATCATTGTCGCGTAAATTCAAATACAGAAACTATTTCACCACAATTATTTGACCACGCTGTGAATCACATGATCGTATTCGAAATAGACAATGAAGCCCGAGTATTCCCAACGAGTGATGGGCGGTTTTCCGACGGCTTCTTCGCGCTGCAATGGCGCACCGAAAGATGCTTCGACACTATTCATGTTACTGCCGCGAGCGGGTAGTTTTAGCGGTGCAGTCTGTGGTTGGACAGGAGCTGCATCGGCACTGGGTACGGCCACATCTTCTGCCATCGCCACACCGCTCAATGACAACAACGTAAGAACAAGCAATTTTTTAGAATACATGGTGCCTCCTGACAATAACTGGCAAAACTATAAGCTTAATTATGTAGCCTGATGCTAATAAACGATAAACTACGCTGCATTTCTTTGACCACCGTCACTAAAAGTCGCGCCTAATACACCAAACCCATGTTCCAACCCCTGCCTTTGTATATCGGACTGCGCTATGTGCGAACCCGTCGTCGTGGTTTCTTCGTGTCCTTTATCAGTTGGGTGTCCATGGTCGGTGTGTGTCTGGGTGTGGCATCGTTGATTGTGATTCTATCGGTCATGAATGGGTTTGAATCCGAACTGCGCGGCCGATTGTTGAATCTTTCGTCGCATGCAACGATTTCGGGTACGCCGCAACAAATGCACAACTGGCAAGCATTGGCGAACATTGCACACCAAGTGCCGGGTGTAATAGGTGTTGCGCCGTTTGTTGAGTTGCAAGGCATGATCGGTCGAGGCGGATCATTGCAAGGTGCAAAGTTGCGTGGTGTGTTGATCGATCAAGAATCACAGGTAGCAGATATCTCGCAGCGTATGGTTTCAGGCCAATTCAATTCTTTGACATCGGGATCACGTAACATGCTCTTGGGGTCGGGACTTGCGTGGCAGTTACAAGCTCAAGTGGGTGATGAAATTACTGTACTGATTCCAGAAGTCATCAGTGGAACAGAATTGCGACCGCGATTGTGGAGCTTTACAGTCAGCGGAATTTTTGAAGTGGGCGCGCAAGAGTTTGATAACTCATTAGCCATCATCAATATGCAGGATGCGACTGCGTTGGCAGGCGTTGATGCACCCACAGGTTTGCGTTTGAAGGTCGCCGATATTTTTGCCGCACCGACAATAGTCAAACAAGTTGCGCAATGGTTGAAGCGAGCCACTGATAATATTTATAGTACCAGTGATTGGACCATCGAAAATGCCAGTTACTTTCGCGCGGTGGGCATCGAAAAAACCATGATGACGATTATGTTGATGCTCATTGTTGGCATTGCTGCGTTCAATATTGTTGCCGCATTGGTGATGGTGGTGAATGAAAAGCGCACTGACATCGCCATCTTGCGTACCTTGGGGTTATCACCACAACAAATTATTGCAGTGTTTATTACGCAAGGATTGATCATCGGTTGGTTTGGCATTGCCATCGGTTTGATATTGGGATTGTCACTTGCATTCAATGTCGATGTCGTCGTTCCATGGTTGGAACATACTTTTAATATGCAGTTCTTTGATCCCAATGTTTACTACATTACTCAAATTCCATCGGAAGTACATGTCCCTCAAGTTGCATGGATCACATTGATCGCGTTGGTATTGACTGCGGTTGCCACGATTTATCCAGCAAGAAGAGGTGCGCATGTGGCGCCAGCAGAAGCATTGCGGTATGAGTGAGCTGGTTTTAACCTACTTTGCGGCGTGGGCCATATGTGTCGTGTTGCTATTAAGTCGTCAACCAACACTTGTGTCTGCCCAGAGCTCCGTTCATCCTGAGCTTGTCGAAAGACGAAGGGCTTTTATAAAGAAAAATAAAATGCTCCGACAGGCTCAGCACGAACGGAGTTTAGGAAAAATGGACTGTCGCGTAATAAACATACTCACTATATTCAGGCATGGGCATCAAGAATTAAAAACATGAATCGATGGTATGAGTTAATGTTGGGTTTACGCTATTTCCGTGCTGGTGGCCGCATGGGAGATAGTCGTTTCATCTCGATTATTTCAACCATTTCATTGGCGGGTGTGGTGTTGGGTGTCGCCGTGTTGCTGGTCGTGCTATCCGTGATGAATGGCTTTGAACGCGAATTACGCGATCGAATCTTAAATGTAACAGCACATGCAACGATTAGTGGCATGGGATCGTCACTTGCAGATTGGGAACAGATTCGCGACAAGATACAACTGCAACCGGACGTTATAGGAACGGCCCCCTATATTGATCAACAAGCCATGTTGTTGAGTACTGACTCAGAAAAAACTGATGATGCAAGAA
>JAICKZ010000306.1 GCA_025927665.1 Steroidobacteraceae bacterium
CAACGCGTCAGTAATTTAATTGCTTATGGTGTGCAGTGAGTAATTGTCGCCAATCATTCATATTGAAATGAATGCTGCGTTGCACTTTCAGCTTGTTCAACGAACGCAACAGTCTTTGTAACACCTGATCTATCCAGCCTTGATTTACTGCGCGTATTACACCGCGATCGAAATCCAGCAAGTGCATTGTCATTGTTTCATCAAACACAATATTATGAGCATTCAAGTCGGCATGCTGCACACCATGCGAATGAAAGCGCGTCAACGTCAAACCAATATACTGCCATTGCGTTGGCGAAAGTGAAGCCTTCTGCAAAAGCGTTGCAAGGCTTTTTGCGCCAATAATTTCTTGCGTAATCAAATCGGCTTGATAACTTATTCCACGGCGTACATATCGCGCTGCGACGGGAATCGGCACCGGTAAATCAAGGTCAACTAGTTTTGCAAGTAGACGCCATTCGCGAAATGAGCGCGTTGCTTCCGCACCCTGCCACAAGTAACGATCTTGATTAAATTTTGCGATGAAACCACCACGGTGATAATGCCTTAGTACCCAGTTGCGCTGGTCATCATGAATAAAAATCACCTGACCACGACCGCCCTCAATAGAAGTTGCGACGTTGCGTGCCAGCCAGTAATCTGGATCAAATAATTGCTGCTCGGGCTTACCGAACAGTGAAGGCTCGTATAGGATGGTGTTTTCAGCTTGTGATGCGATAGGTGTGTGCATGATAAACCGCAATATTCTATTGCTTACTATAGCAGCGACCAGATCCATTTCCTGTGATCATTGATAATCCTCCTCAATCGGTTTGTATTCTGCGCCTGTCGGCGTTGGGCGATGTATGTCATACATTGGCCGTGGTGCGCACTTTGCAACATGCTTGGCCTGAAACCAAGTTCACCTGGATCATCGGTAAACTGGAAGCAAAGTTACTGAGTCATATTCCGGATATTGAGTTCATTGTTTTCGATAAGAAGAACGGATTGGCCGCATACAAGCAATTACATCAACAACTGACGGAGCGCAAATTTGATGTATTGTTACATATGCAGCTTGCCTTGCGAGCCAGCGCAATTGCGTGGATGGTTCCTGCGAAAATCAAGCTCGGTTTTGATCGAGCGCGTGCTGGCGAGCTACAATGGTTGTTTACTAACAGAAAAATCACGCCACAAAAAAATCAACATGTGTTGGATGGGCTGTTTGGTTTTGCAGAATACTTTGGTATTCACGAGCACCTGTTGCAGTGGAATGTACCGCTTCCAGTGGAAGCGCAACAATATGCCGAACGAGTGATTCCAGATGTGCAACCAACTTTAATTATTAGTCCTTGTTCCAGTCATGCATTGCGTAATTGGCGTGCAGAATATTACGCAGAAGTTGCCGATTATGCGATTGAACGGTTTGGTATGCGGGTATTGTTATGCGGTGGGCGCAGTGAAGTTGAATCGCAAACAGGCCGTGACATTATTTCGTACATGAAAAATCCCTGTCATAACTTGATTGGTCAAGATACCTTGTTGCAACTACTGGCCACGCTTAAACGTGCAACGGTTCTGTTGTCACCCGATTCAGGTCCGGCACATATGGCCACCATGGTCGGTACACCGGTGATTGGTTTATACGCTGCCACGCGTTTGACCCGCTGCGGACCCTACTTAAGTCGCCAATGGTCGATCGATAAATTTGCTGTAGCAGCGCGCACTTTAAAAAACATGGATCCTGAAAATATTCCCTGGACAAAAAAAATTGAAGCCGAAGGTGTGATGGACTTAATTACGCCTGCTGAAGTGCTCAAGAAGTTGCATGGCGTGATGGCATCAATAAAGCCACGAAGTTAGTTATAATTTAAGGTACATTGTTGTATCAACCACATAATTGAAGATTGAGGATTTTATCCGTGGCCGAAATTCATGTTCCTATTTCTCCCGGTGAGTTGATCGACAAACTCACTATTCTGCAAATCAAGTCCGAACGTATGCGTGATGAGAAGAAACTTGCCAATGTGCGACTAGAATTGAAATTGCTGGGCGATACTTGGGCTGCGTCCGACTATGCAAAAACAAATATTGATGCTGAATGGAGTGAGTTGAAGCGCATCAACGCCGCATTGTGGGACATTGAAGATGAAATTCGTGATGAAGAGCGTGCCAAGCGCTTTGGTGAAAAATTTATCGAACTGGCTCGCGCCGTGTATGTCACCAACGATGATCGTGCTGCCGTCAAACGCAAAATCAATGACAAGTTGGGGTCAAAAATTGTCGAAGAGAAAAGCTACGCAGATTACAAATCGTAGTCGCACGCAACTAAAAGTTGTGGGGCATATGCTAAAGCCGGTGCTGTATCGTTACTTTATTATCAGCAATAATCTTTTTGAACGAATCGCTGGTCGTTGCCCAATCGACAATATCAACTTTCCAGGGTAAATCAGATTCTGAAAAGTCTTCTGTTAACGCCGCACTGATACCGAATGGTAGTGCCTTATCAGTCATAATGACTAAATCCAAATCCGAAAAAGGCTTGGCATTGTTTGTGACACGTGATCCAAATGCCCACACCTCATATTGTGGTATATGTTTTTGCAAGATCCCGCGCACGATACTCAATTCTTCGGGTCGAATATCAATCGCCACTTCATTCATGATAAACGTTGTTTGATTTGATCATGCAGATAACGTGCGTCGACAAGGAAGTCGGGTATACCGGCAACCACTTGCTGCGCGATATCTTCATCATAGGTGTGACTAGTCTTGCTGCGCATATCACGAAACGCTTTCCACTTTGTCCAATCATTCAACAGCAAGGCCTGTTCATTACCGGAACGAATTAAGTCAGCGAACGACATGCTGTCATATTGCGCAGGTGTAGCAGATGTCGATTCCAAATAGCGTTTGAGCGTCTTGTGGCTAAGTTCATAAGTAAACTCGAACCGCTGAATCAGCCCATCACGAATCTGCGTATCAGAAACGTCGCGTTGATATCTGACTAGTCCTTCCTCAAGGCGAGAGATGGCTTTGCTGAAAGAACTAATATCAAGGGCCATGATGTTTTCCGACTTTTATGTTCAACCTTTTTTCAATGTGTATTCGGCACTACAGTACGGGCATTTGGCCCAGCCGGTGGCTTCGATGGGTAAGTAAACCTTGGGATGTGAGTTCCATAGCTGCATGCTGGGCAACGGACAACTCAATGGCAAATCTTCGGCATACACATCGTACTGATTCAATGCATTGGGTTGAGTGTAAACGATCTTGTGTAAAGCGGATGCCATGGTGAAATCTCTACAAGAGGCTGGACGACTGAGTTGTATTATTGCTGAATCCCTTTATACAGTCACGAAATCAGTTATTCCATGCACTAACCACAAACCGCAATTGCCCGCTGATTCCTGGCGCAGATC
>JAICKZ010000279.1 GCA_025927665.1 Steroidobacteraceae bacterium
ACACAAGGATATAATCCTGAATATCGCGTCCGTAAGCGCAAGAACATCACTACTATCTCTGTATCAATAATAAAGAAGCTTATTTCATTTTGGGTGGCTGGCACTTCATTGGTATGGGCGCCTGGCATTCCGATATTGCTGGCAGCACTGGCCATCGGTCAAATGGGTGTGCACCTGGTGTTCTTTCTGCATATCTCCAGCGGCCCGGACAGTACCAACAACATACTCGCGTTGGCCTTCGGCGTATTTGTGGTTGCGTTGGTCGTGTTTGGTTCCATGATCATCATGGCAAATCTGAATGCCAATATGTTGCCGATGGACCAATTGTTGGAAATGCAACGCTAGCAAAACTTGTTATCTCAATGAATTTTATTTTAACACTTCGAGGATATACGCCATGACGGTTCATGACAGCATCGAGCTATTGGCACGAGTACTGTTGGTTTGCATGTTTCCATTTAGTGCGATCGATAAGATACTGCATTGGGACGCGGCGCTAACGCAGGCTAACTCCTCGTTTTTGCCTGGTGGTGCACTATTGCTGGTGATAGCGATGTTGATCGAGTTCATCACGCCAATTTGCATCGTAGCGAATTGGCAAGTAAGTCCGGCGGCGCTGCTGCTGTCAGTGTTTTGTGTCGTCACCGCCCTGCTTTATCACCCATTCTGGACTCAAGGTGATTTTTGGAGTCGAGGAAACAGTCGCGCTCGCACTCACTTCTGGGACTTCACAAAAAACTTGGGACTTGCAGGCGGTCTACTACTGGTATCACTCCGCGCAGGATTTACAGGGCACTGACATGAATCAATTAACAAGCTTATATGGCCTTCAACCACAAACTGCTTACTGGCATTTATGGACAGATACAAATGGAGTGAGTCATCAAACTCGTTGCGCATTAACGCAATTTGCACAAGCAAGCATGGGTGGTACAGCACCGCAGTGGAACGACTCACTCGGTCGTGGCGAAGCAACCATTATATTTTCAATACAGCCCGTGGGCTGGATTGGTGACTGGCATGAAAATCCGGCACCGCAATGGATTGTGCCGTTATCAGGTCGCTGGTGGGTTGAGTCAATGGATGGTTTGAAAATCGAAATGGGGCCCGGTGAAATTTCCTTCGGTGAAGATCAGCACTGCGTTATGAATGCTGAAGGTAAAACAGGACATCGTTCCGGAACGGTTGGTACCGAACCGGCACATTTATTGATTGTGCAATTGCATCAGCCATCAATAGGCGCTGCTTGCCACTTCAAATGAGTTTCTGCGCGTGAGCACTCCATTCATACCAAAGCATGAAGTAATTGATCCGCGCTTTCGATCCTTTGTGCTTGCCAATGCAGCACTTGAGCCTTTAATCGAAGGATGTCGTTGGCTTGAAGGATCGGTGTGGTTCGCTGACCATCGCTTTCTACTGGTGAGTGATATACCTAATGATCGCGTCCTGCGTGTGACGGAGTCTGGTGAGGTATCCGTGTTTCAGCAGCCTGCGGACTATTCAAACGGTCATGCACGTGATTGCCAAGGACGCTTGATTAGTTGTCTGCATCTGCGACGCTGTATTACTCGCATTGAGCTGGATGGCAAGGTTGTCACGTTAGTCGATAGTTATGTAGGCAAGCGACTCAATTCACCCAATGACGTGATCGTGAAACGTGATGGAACAATCTGGTTCACCGACCCGCACTACGGCATCGAAACCAATTACGAAGGTAAGAAACAACAAGCCGAGCTACCGCCTTCCGTCTATTGCTTCAATCCTCAAAATGCGACGCTGACATTAGTTGCTGACGACTTTGAAGGACCTAACGGTTTGTGTTTTTCGCCCGACGAGAAATTGCTTTATGTGTCCGACAGCGGCAAACAATTTGCTGCACAGCCGACACGCCACATCCGGGTTTTCGATGTAGCTGATAGCTTGACACCGCGCCTTTGCAATGGCCGAATTTTTCATACTGTAACGCCTGGCTACGCAGATGGTTTTCGTTGCGACACTGAAGGCAATATATGGAGCAGTGCTGGCGATGGCGTGCATTGCATTCATCCCTCGGGCGCGTTGCTCGGAAAGATTCTGTTGCCAACAGCTGTGTCCAATTTATGTTTCGGCGGTCGTATGAATAGTCGCTTGTTCTTATGCGCTGGATCGACACTGTACGCCTTGAGTATTAATTGCTGCGGATCGGTGATGCCATGAACACCGGAAAGCAATCCGCCACCGGCAGAGTACTGAGGTTTGCGGGAATGCGACGAGCCGTCGTTAATTTGGATCGCGCGATTGCCTTCTATGTAGGTGCGTTGGGCTTTGGTGTAGATCACAGCGCATCAAACATCAGTGAATCACGGAGTGCACATCTTACATTGGGTACTGAATCGATTGATCTGTTTTCTCCTGATGCTTGGGCAGAATCACTCAACAGTAAAAACATTAATGGAACAGTAAATAACACGGCATTTCAGCATATCGCTATCGTGACTCAAGATATGGATCAATCGATTAGTCAACTGCGACGTTTCGATCCTCAATTTATTTCCGACGATGCAGCAGTGCGTTTGCCGCTTGGTGCAGGCGGAGTGACCGCATGCAAATTTCTTGATCCTGATGGTCATCCGCTGGAATTGATTTCTTTTCCTCCCAATGCTGGTAATCCGAAATGGCATCGAATCATTGAGGGTGGCCCGAATTTAGGAATTGACCACTCCGCAATGAGTGTCTCCGATATCAACAAAAGTATTTCATTTTATGTTGACAGTCTTGGTTTCAGAATCACTTCTCGTCATCTCAATGAGGGTCAGGAACAAGCTCGTCTCGATGGAGTTAATGAATCTGTCGTTGATGTAGTCGCGCTTGGTCCACCTATTCAAAGCACACCACATTTGGAACTGTTGGGATATCGTGTGCCGGTTGTACAACAACGAAAAATATCGACATCTATTTGCGAAGATCATGCCGATCAATTGATTTTCTTCGTCGATGACGTTGCCGCTGTCTCTACTAATCTGCGCATTGTGTATGCGAATTACGAGTTTCATAGTTCAAAATTAGAATCTGGCGCCTTGTTGATTCGCGATTTTGATGGCCATGTGTTGCGCCTACAGGCATAGCTTTATGAAGTCAATGTCAGTTCTCAAGCCATTGTCGAGTTGCCCGAAAGCAATTGGATACTTTGGCACATCTCTTAATTAACACTTGACAGATAAGTGACATCCCCTTGTTCATCCACGTGATGCAGATGTCACCCAATACCGTTGCCGTTCACTTAACTGCTTTATTTCATCACTCATCTCACACCTCCCAACTCGATGGAAAGTGCATAGCTTCTCTCATCTTTTTCAGTCCGATAGTATGTCCTTAATTGAGCGAATACGACGGTGCTCAGATGAAGCTTACTTTCTTAAGTCGGCCACTATCGTTCATAACGCTTCGTTGCGATCTTGATACTGAAAATAATTTCCGTCCTGCTTCTGCTAGTGACTTACACATCCAACGGATAGTGCATGCTTGATCACCTGTCGTCACTCTGCAATCAATCATTCATTCAGACCCTGTCGTAGAAAACGCTCTTCAGTTTACTAACACAGCACTTATTGCGACAGAATCCTTAAATGACCCCTTCTTCATATACTTGCGTATTTTGTGAATACTCCGCGAGAAGTACATCATTCTCGTATTTTTGAAAAGCAATTGACGCTGCCTGTTTTTCTATTGTTGAATTCTTGATGATGCTGTCCAAATTAATCGTTACGTGCAGTCTCTGTCGAATCCGCGACAGCAACTGCACGGCCAAGAGGGAGTGACCGCCAAGCTCAAAGAAGTTGTCATGACGACTGACTTGCTCTACTTGCAATAGCTCCTGCCAGATCTCAGCTAAGGTCGCTTCAATCTCCCCTTGCGGGGCTTCGTAAGTCTTACGACTGTACGCATCGCCTTGCGGTGCCGGTAATGCCTTGCGATCTAATTTGCCATTGGGCGTTAATGGCATCTGTGCTAAGTGCACATACGCCGCAGGCACCATGTACTCGGGCAACACCCCCGATAACTGGGTTCGCAATGCCTCGACACTCAGTCCTTCTGTCAACCCTATCTCAGTGGTGACATACGCCA
>JAICKZ010000146.1 GCA_025927665.1 Steroidobacteraceae bacterium
GCAGATCAATAATATCGTCAAACAAGTGGGACCAGTGATGATCAACGGTGTGCAAATGCGGGCCATCGAAATGTTGGTCATCATGCCGAGCAAAGATTTATCCGAAATTGCTCGTAAGCATATTAGTTGCCTGCCACGCAGCTTGCGTGTGTTGTTGCGATCGATGGGTGCATTGAATAGCAGCGGCAGTGAATTGATGAGTTACATCATGTTTCAAAGCGCGTACACACGCGAGTTAATAGAATTGGGTTATCAAGATGCGATGGCGCAAAGCCATAAAATTCTCAACTTCATGCAAGGTCAGATTTTGGATACCACGGGAATGACTACCGCCATGCGCAAGCTCGATCTGAAACATCTTGCACCGCAGGATCTTAGTCATACTACGTCAACGCTGGAACAGCGCAGTCAAGCAAAGTAGAACTATCTCAAAATTACTGCGCTTGTTATTTTGTGTTCATGCGGTGCTCCCATAATCATCGATTTGGCCTCATTTATTTCTGTATAAACTCCGGTACCTACGCTCCACTGAACACAAACTAACCTCGCTCGTTACATTTTGAGATAAGTTCTAATTTTTAGCGCGCATACTCAGCGCATCCTCAACGAAAAAATAAATTCAAATAGCATCGAACAATACGCGGTCGGGTTGCAACCGATCGACCTACAAGCATCCTCGCTTATCTCAAAACCATCGCGTCGATGTTAACATCTTGCTCATGATGTGTTGAAGTACTATCCTGAGCCTTCAAAGTTGCCCTTTGGATTGCCAGCAACATTACAAGCAACATTAAAACCAGAGGATTAATTTCATGCGTGTACTTCGAAAGTTGAGTGCAATTTTATTCTTGTTTTCGCTTGCAGGTACTGCGTTGGCTTATCAAGATACCTCAACCCAATCTAAGGATGAAACCTGGCTAAAAGTTTCGGGTGAGAAAATCGTTAATCAAAAAAATGAAGTTGTCTATCTGCGTGGTTTTGGATTGGGCGGTATGTTGCACATGGAGAACTTCATCGACGGATACGCAGGTAATGAAAGCGCGATGCGTGATGGTTTGTTGAAGGTGTTGGGTAAAAAACGTTACGACTTGTTCTTTAACGAGTTCTACAAAAACTATTTCACTGAAGACGATGCGGCCTATATTGAAAGCCTAGGATTAAATCTAATTCGTATACCCATCAACTATCATTTGTTTGAAGATGACATGAACCCTCGTGTCATCAAGCAGGCGGCATTCGAGCATCTTGATCGCGTGATTAATCTGTGCAAGCAGCATCACATCTACACCATTATCGATCTGCATGCATTGCCCGGTTTTCAAAATCAACATTGGCATAGTGACAATCCAACTCATCGTGCATTGTTCTGGGATCATAAGGATTTTCAAGATCGTGCTTTGATCTTGTGGCAAGCAATTGCCAATCGCTACAAAAATGAATCATGGGTTGCTGGATATGATTTGATCAACGAACCAGCTGATCCTTCTGGGGAGAAAATTTTTCCTTATTACAAACGCTTGTACGATGCCATTCGTAAAATTGATTCGCGCCATATCCTATTTTTGGAAGGCAACACTTACGCGGTTGATTTCGATATGTTCACCGAAACCTGGCCTAATGTGGTGTACACCAACCATGACTATGCCGGTCCGGGATTTATTGGTGGCGGCGATTATCCTGGCATGACCGGCGACAAGTTCTATGATCGTAACGTGGTTGAACAAGATTTCCTCAAGCGCAGTGAGTTCATGTTCAAACACAAAGTACCTGTGTGGGTGGGAGAGTTTGGTCCCGTGTATCTTGGTGACGCTGCAAAAGATAATATGCGTTACAGCTTGCTTAAAGATCAATTAGCCAATTACAGTAAATACCAAGTCAGTTGGTGTATCTGGTTGTACAAAGATCTTGGCCTGCAAGCCATCTTGGGACAAAACAAAGACACACCCTATATGAAATTGGTTGGAGATTTTCTGCAGAAGAAAGCGCGACTTGGTGCTGATGCATGGGGTTCATCCGACAAAGATATTCGCGATGTCATGGAACCGTTGGAAAAATTATTCAATAAAGAATTCAAAGATTACAATCCGTATCCGCACGGCACTTCGCAGCATATCAGGTTGCTGGTACGTAACATTCTGATCGCCGAAGCATTGGTTCCTGAATACGTCAACCTGTTCAAGAATTTATCAGATGAACAACTGATCGCAGTAGCAGCCTCGTTCAATTCAAAAAATTATACGAAGCGTGAACGATTGGAACAGATATTGATGGGCAAGGAGAAATGATTGATTATGAAGCAGCGTTTTTATGTAGGGTGGGTTAGCAGTTCTCTGCGTAACCCACCATGATAAACATTTAATAAGATTGATGGTGTAATCACGATTACACCCTACTTTATCTCAATTTTTTTGTTTGAGATTGTCTAAATCCATGCCTTCAATGCATTTTTGATTATTACTGAATCCACTTTGGCTCGACATAGCTTACGGTTTGTACGGTAACTGAAGTCGTAGAATGAAAGCTCCACAAGCTTAATATCATGTTGTGGAAGCACGTCACGTCTACGCTGATCGTATAGCATTCGTTGTTGCCTCGATGAACCCCGCTGATAGTCATCCGATTCGGCTTATCAAACAGTGCGACAGCTTGGTTATGTTGCTTCTCATGATATTCAATAACGAGTGATAGGCTTGGATAGTATGCATCTACGGATAGGCGTCTTTTCTTTCCATTCTTTCCCATATCACCGAGCAGAAAATAAAATTTGTGTTGCCTTATAGCGATGAGGTCTAATGTCTCATCGCACAACGTGATTATGTATGCTTCATCACTATCGGCACGATTTCCCATTTTCATTACCTAATGATGTTTACGAATTAAGCTATGGTAACTGCATAATACTCGCAGGTAGGCTTCACTTCATCACTGGACCATAAGATAAACCACAACGTCATTCCCGCGAAGGCGGGAATCCAGGTTATTCCGTTCATGATGAGCCCTGCTCTATCGATGGGGGAACCATTCATTGTTATCTGATGAATCCTTCGACAAACTCAGGGTAAACGGGGTTGATAACTGGATTCCCGCCTTCGCGGGAATGACATTGCACTTACTTCAGTGATCATCAACTAGTTTCTATGTAGGGTGAAATTAGTGGTTCTTCCTCGTAATCCACTATTCGACTTCATCTTAAAAACAATGTTGCCAGTCCCAGCAACGATGCAAAGCCAATGCAATCTGTAAACGTGGTGAGAATCACACCGCTGGCCAATGCAGGATCAACGCGCATTCGCTTAAGCATCAAAGGTACAGCCACACCAACTACTGCAGCAGCGAGCAAGTTGGTCATCATCGCCAAAAATATAATGACGGCAATAAGGGTGGTTTTGAAAAATATCAACGCATACAAGCCAACCACGGTGGCCCATAACAAACCATTTAAGAAGGCAACGGTGATTTCTTTAAATAACAACCAGCGTGAGTTATCCCAACTGATTTGACCCAAGGCCAAACCACGCACAATTAAGGTCACGGTTTGTGTGCCCGCAATACCACCCATACTAGCGACAATGGGCATCAACACTGCCAACGCGACAACGCGTTCAATGGTGTCTTCAAAAAATCCGACAATACTTGAAGCCAGGAATGCAGTGAGTAAATTGATACCCAACCATACTGCTCGTCGTCGCGTGCTAGGCACGATGCCGGAAAACAAATCTTCTTCATCTTGAAGATTGGCCAATGATTTAACGGAATGATCGGCTTGTTCGCGAATCACATCCACCACGTCATCAACGGTAATACGTCCCAACAACTGACCATCGCTATTCACGACAGGCGCAGAAACCAGATCGCGAGTTTGGAACATACGCGCCACTTCATTTGCCGCCGTATCGGGCGCAATACTTTCGATATGCGTGTCCATTACTTCGGCTACGGTCAGGTCAGGATCACTGGTCAGAAATTTAGTGACATCCACAGCACCGAGATAACGATCAAGTCGAGTGACCACAAATAATCTATCGGTGCGCTCGGGTAATTCACCACGCATGCGCAGATAACGCAGCACCACTTCAACGGTGGCATCGGGTCGCACCGTCACCGTATCCACATTCATCAGACTACCTGCCGTACCATCAGCATAGGCAAGCATCGCCTTCAACCGCTCTCGATCCTGTAAATCCATGGAATGCAGTACACGTTGCGTGACTTCTTCGGGAAGATCGCCAATTAGATCAGCAAGGTCGTCTACTTCCATGCCTTCGGCAACGGCGAAGAGTTCCTCTGCGTCCATGCCATCGATACGATCAGCACGCATCTGATCGTTCAATTAGACCAGCACTTCACCTTCAATTTCCGGATCAATAAATCCCCAGACAATTTCGCGTTTGGCTGCAGGCAACGATTCCAGCAACGAAGCGATCTCCGCCGGATGCAATGCATTCACCAATCGATGTGCATGACGCATCGATCCTTGCACCAACGATTGACGTAAGGCATCCAGACGACTAGCTTTAGGGGTGGTGACAACTTCGCTCATACGAGCACTATAACAGTCGCGGCAAAATCACAGGTCATTTTCCATGCAAAACATCCAACTTAATCACGCGATGAAGTCGATCATACATGCGAGGAAACAATAATGTTGCTCACTCAACAATCCATATTGCCATTCGCCACATCGATGAACTTAAAGCACAGCATGAACAAAGTTGAGCGCCGTTGGCATGTCGAATTGATAATGTTATGGCTATGTATGCTGGTGGGAATTACAAGTTATGCCTCAGCAAATGAGACTACGTTACATTTGAATGACAAAGAATATTTCACCACGCGTGGCCTGGATGTATTGGTGTACAGCAATGTGTATGACGGTAATTTCAGTGATTCAAAAATTTCCGGCATTGAACTTATTCATCATGGGGTGCGCACGGCGACGAATGGCGATGTGCGTTTAAGTCCCACACCCGAACAATGGGATCCGGTACCCACGTTGATCAAACGCGAAGTAGATAAGAACAACAGCAGAATTACCGCGCGACTCGGTTATGCAGATCAACAATTCGAATACAGTGTGCAAGCGGAGCCACAGGGTGAAGGCGTCATACTGCGTGTGATCTTGGATAAACCGTTACCAGCAGCATTGATTGGCAAAGCCGGGTTCAACTTGGAGTTTCTTCCTTCGGCATATTTTTCAAAAGCTTTTCTGATGGACGATGTAAGTGGTGTGTTGCCTTTGTATCCCAGTGGCCCTACCGCACGTGATGGCGAAGGTACGTCACAACGTTTGCCAATGGTGACAGGACATGCATTGACATTGGCGCCGGAAGATGCCGAACGTCGTGTCACGATTGTGAGCAACTCAGAGTTAAGTTTGTACGATGGTCGCAATCAAGCGCAAAACGGCTGGTATGTAGTGCGCTCGCTGATTCCAGCGAACGTAACCGGAACAGTGCTTGAATGGCGCTTAACGGGCAGTACGTTGCCCAATTGGATTCGTCCGATCAACATTGCGCATTCACAAGTTGGTTATCATCCCAATCAATCCAAGGTTGCGATATTGGAATGCGATACCAACGCACCTGCGCCTCAACATCTGCGCGTGCTCAAAGTGGCAGCGAATGGTTCCATTGCAGTGGCGACCGACGTGACGCCAACGCATTGGGGTCAGTATCTGCGTTATCAATATTATCTCGCAGACTTTTCCGCATTGCATGAACCTGGTTTGTACATGCTCGAAGCCGAAGGTCAACGTACCGCGACGTTCAGAATTGCCAACGATGTGTACGCAACAACATGGCAGCCAACCTTGGATGTATTCATGCCAGAACAAATGGATCATATGTTGGTGCGCGAAGCGTATCGCGTATGGCATGGTAGATCACACATGGATGATGCGCGACAAGTGCCTGCGAATAAATCCCACTTCGACTTATATGGTGAAGGTCCGACGACCGATTCGCCTTTCAAACCGGGCGAACACATTTCTGGTTTGAACATCGGTGGTTGGTACGATGCCGGTGATTTTGATTTGCGTACCCAAACACATTATTCCATTGTGCAATCACTGGTGCAGACTTGGGAATACTTTCATCCACAACGTGATGAGACAACCATTGATCAGTCGCATCGCTATGTGGAGATGCATCGACCTGATGGTACGCCAGATATCTTGCAACAAATCGAGCAAGGCGTGTTGTACTTGATTGCACAACAACGTGTGTTTGGTCATGCCATCGCCGGTGTGATTGAGCCCAACTTGCGTGAGTACACGCACTTGGGTGACGCGGCTAGCAAGACGGACAACTTGGTTGATGATCCTAACAATCCAAACTCCGCACACGATGATCGCTTGGCATTCACCACGGCCAGCACGGCATTGAACTACGGCTCGGCGGCGGCGTTGGCAGCAGCCAGTCGTGCATTACATGGATATCGCGATGCACTTGCTGATGAATGTCTTATCACTGCAAAAAAAGTATGGGAGTTTGAACATCATCGTACTCCCAATTTATTTCATATTGGCAATACCACAGGAGGTGATCCAGCCGATGAAGAACTGCATGCCGCGGTGGAATTGTTGCTCACTACCCATGATAGGCAGTACGCAAAGCGTATTGATGAGTTATGGTCGGCAATCGATAAACGTTTCTACCTTAACGCGGTTCCAGCCCTGCGTGCGTTACCCTATATGAAGTTGAATAAGACGTTCGCACACAAGCTGCGTCAACGTGCTGAACAATATAAAACCGAGCGGCTACCATTTATCAACGAAAATCCATTCGCAGTGCCGATCACGCGCACGGGTTGGGCGGGCAACAGCGCAGTGGTTCGGTTTGCGACCAGCGGTTATTACTTGCACAAAAACTATCCTGATCTGTTTGGATTGGACGATGTGTTGCATGGCATCGATTATCTGTTTGGCACGCATCCATACTCGAATATTTCATGGGTCTCTGGTGTCGGCACTCAGTCAAAACAAATTGCCTACGGTAATAATCGTGCTGACTTCACCTTTATTGCTGGCCGGGTGGTTCCAGGTGTCTTGATACTTAAGCCGGATTTTCCCGAGAATAAAGAAGACTGGCCATTTTTATGGGGCGAGAACGAATACGTGGTCGATCTGGCCGCACAGTATATTTTTCTTGCTCATGCTGCGAATGAATTGGTGACATCACAAGCACACCATTAAATTTGGTGCAGTCATTTGGTCAGTATTGGCAATTGCTCAGACAATTCAAAAAGTCTGAAATTGTTGGCGTAACCAGCAAAGATGGCTTATGGTTATTAGAATCTATCTCAAAATTACTGCGCTTGTTATTTTGTGTTCATGCGGTGCTCGGAATCCTCATTTATTTCCATATAAACTCCGGTACCTGCGCTCCACTGAACACAAACTAACCTCGCTCGCTACATTTTGAGATAGATTCTAATATGTTCGCCAAGAAGTTATGAGTTGGTTCATACTGACTGGTGAGCAAATTGATAATTGGCTTAATAATAATCAATCGGCCAGTGAGACAATCATGCAAAAACGATTTTATGTTTGGTTGATGCTTTTTAGTGGAGCGCTTATGAGTATGACAACATCGGCGTACGCCAAACCCATTGGACTGTTTACTGATCATGCAGATGTGGGTGCACCAACGTTGAAAGGTGAGGCTACTTACAACGCGGCGTCACAGGAATACATCTTCAATGCCAGCGGTACTAACATTTGGGGTAACACGGATCAATTTCATTTTGCATGGCGCAAGATGCAAGGTGACTTTATTCTACAAGCACGCGTCGAGTTTATTGGCACTGGCGAAACACATCGCAAAGCCGGCTGGATGGTACGCAAAAGCCTTGATGCAGATTCACCCTATATAGATGCCGTTGCGCATGCGAATGGCGATGGACGTTTGCAGCAACGCAAAGTTGCCGGTGCGACTACGGAACAATCTATTCCGCTCGCGACTGAAACCGATGTGATTCAACTTGAACGCCGTGGCAACCTTTATATTGTTTCCACTGCAAAGTATGGCGATTCCTATTTGCAAACACAGGTTGAAA
>JAICKZ010000151.1 GCA_025927665.1 Steroidobacteraceae bacterium
AGAATTGGAGTCTTATTTATTATCTTATTCTCAGGATACAAGCGTGGAAATAAACTTATTCAAGTCGGCACGATTGCTGCGCAAATTATCGCCTTGACGTAAAACGATTGATTTCAATTCTTGCAGCGCTTGTTCAAAATCATTATTGACGACGACGTAATCAAATTCCTGCCAATGATTCATATCACTGACGGCCTCGCCGAGTCGACGTTGAATAACACTTTCATCATCTGTGCCACGATCACGTAAGCGTCGTTCCAACTCGGTACGCGAGGGCGGTAGTATAAAAATGCTATGACACTCTGGCATGACACGACGAATTTGTTGTGCGCCTTGCCAATCGATTTCTAGAATGACGTTGGCGCCCTGCGCCAAGAGCTCTTTGACTTGAATCTTCGAAGTGCCATAGTAATTGTCAAATACTTGTGCATGTTCCAGAAATTCTCCTGCGGCCACCATCTTTTCAAATGTGTTCTTGTCTATAAAAAAATAGTCACGTCCATGCTGTTCATTGGGACGTTGTTTGCGAGTGGTATATGAAATTGAAAAACGCGCACTGGATTCCTGTTGCAGCAACGCACGCACCAGCGAAGTTTTGCCAGCACCCGAAGGCGCGGCAATAACGTACAAGTGTCCGGGAGTGGGCAAGGCACTGGCATTCATGTCTGTTAGAGCCTACTCAATGTTTTGTATTTGTTCACGCATCTGTTCAATCAGTACTTTCAGTTCAACTGCCGCTCGAGTAGTGTCGCTGTCCTGTGATTTGGATGACAATGTATTGGCTTCACGATTCAATTCTTGCATTAAAAAATCTAACTTACGGCCTGCAGGTTCGGTCGATGCAATGGCTGCCCGAATTTCCGTAAGATGGCTATCAAGGCGATCCAGTTCTTCATCCACATCCATTTTGTGAGCAAACAATACCAGCTCTTGCTCTAGCCGTTCTTGATCTACATTCACATTCAATGTAGCCAACCGTGCTTGCAGACGTTCACGCTGGCGAATGGCAATCTCAGGTAATCGCGTTTTAACAATTTGTATTTGCGCAGCAATACCACTGCAACGTTGTGCGATGGTTTCGTGTAAGCGGCTGCCTTCACGCGCGCGCATATTGTTCAATTCATTCAGCGTCTCTTTAACCAAGGTTATTGTTGCAGCGAGCAAGGGACTGACATCACGATCACTGTCTTTCAATACGCCCGGCCAACGCAGAATATCCAGTGCATTCAACGGCGCGTCAGCAGGTAATGTGGTTCTTACATCGGCAATTCGTCGTTGCAATGTTTGTAATACTTCATGATTGATTTCATTTAGCTGCACTACAGCCGTGGCGCTTTTAAGATTTATATTGGCGTCTACCTTGCCGCGCCGTAGTCCAGATGCCAGCAGCTGTCGCAGCTCACTGTCAAGTGTGCGCAACTCTTCGGGCAAGCGCAGTGATACTTCAAGAAAGCGATGATTGACCGTTCGCAATTCGCACACCAATGTACCCCATTCGCCTTGGTGTTCGCAGCGCGCAAAGCCCGTCATGCTTCGAATCATGGATATTTCCTGTATTAAAATCTAATCAAAATCATCTAGTGCTGACGAGTTATCAGGCTTACAGTTAATCAAAAATAGGCTGTACGTCAAATCACTGTTTTTCTGCACCACACATTGAGTTACAGTGCACTGAATGAATGAAGTGTAACAGCACTCTCACCGTGTTGCTCCCGGAGCGTAAATTGCAAATCGAAACAGCACAAGTCAGCTTGATTGGCGATCGTGATGATAATCAAGATCGTGTGGGAATTTTTAAATCGGAGCATGCCGCATTGCTGGTGGTAATGGACGGCATGGGTGGACATTCCGATGGGAGTCGTGCGGCCGAAACGGCTTTGAAAAGCATTGGCGAAGCTTTTACTCGATTGACACAACCCTTGTTTGACCCGCTGGGTTTTTTGCATATGTCGCTGAGTCGAGCACACGATGAGGTGGTGACCTTGGGCAGTGAGCAATCTGTTGATTCACGTCCGCGTGCCACTGCGGCGTTGTGTTTGGTGCAGGAAGGTAATGCTTATTGCGCTCACATTGGCGATAGTCGCGTTTATCATCTTCGTCACCATGCCATATTGCAACGTACTCGCGATCATAGTCATGTCGAACTATTGTTGCGTGAAGGCAAAATTACGGAAGCAGAAATTCAAGGACATCCAATGCGCAACTTCGTCGAGTGTTGTCTGGGTGGTGATCCTGCGGTGCCGGAAATGACCATATCGGGGCGAAAAATTTTGCAAGCTGGCGATATATTAATGCTGTGCTCTGACGGTATCTGGTGCAATCTTAAGGATGAAGATGTGAGTGGGTTTGCGCGTGAACAATCGAATCTGCAAACTGCGCTCGAGGCGCTCGGCAAGCGGGCAACTATGGCGTCATCGCCTTACAGCGACAATACTTCTGCTGTATCGCTTCGCTGGTTGAATAATTAATTTTGGAATCCATATGACTTCCTCCATACATACGCGCCCCAGTGGCCGACGCAATGATGAATTGCGCGCCATAAAATTTACACGTGGCTATACCCGATATGCTGAAGGTTCAGTGTTGGTAGAATTTGGCAGTACGCGCGTGTTATGCACCGCCAGCGTCGAAGAAACAGTGCCTTCGTTTTTGCGCGGTACCGGACAAGGTTGGATTACAGCCGAGTACGGCATGTTGCCACGTGCCACGCACTCACGTTCACCACGTGAAGCAGCAAAGGGTAAGCAGACAGGCCGTACTCAGGAAATTCAACGACTCATTGGACGTGCATTGCGTGCAGTAGTTGATCATAAAGCGCTTGGTGATCGCACCATTACTGTTGATTGTGATGTGCTACAAGCAGATGGAGGCACACGAACTGCGGCTATCACAGGCGGTTATGTTGTGTTGGTTGATGCCATCAACACATTGCTGCGTAAAGGTGTGCTCAAGAGCAATCCAATTCACTCACAGGTAGCAGCAATTTCAGTGGGTATTTGGTCAGGGCAGCCGGTACTGGATCTGG
This sequence comes from Steroidobacteraceae bacterium, assembly GCA_025927665.1. GTDB lineage: Bacteria > Pseudomonadota > Gammaproteobacteria > Steroidobacterales > Steroidobacteraceae > CAILZL01. The sequence continues at coordinate 3,026 of JAICKZ010000151.1, forward strand.
ATTACGTTGAAGATTCCAATGCCGAAACCGATATGAATGTGATCATGAATAACGGTGGTGCATTTGTGGAAATTCAAGGTACGGCTGAAGGGCATGCCTTTCATCGTCATGAGTTGGATGAATTATTAAATCTTGCAGTGCAAGGTATTAATCAACTGCATGCGCTGCAACTGGAAGCATTACAAATAGAACTATAACCTGCATCTTCAGCATATCGAGTCGGTATCATGCGTGTAGTTCTGGCAACCAATAACAGCGGAAAATTAAGAGAATTACAGGCACTATTGACGCCGCTGCAAATGGACGTCGTGCCGAAATCGTTATTCAGCACTGATGACGTAGCCGAAACGGGCGACACATTTATCGAGAATGCACTGATCAAAGCACGCCATGCAGCGCGAGTATCGGGTTTGTCCGCCATTGCAGATGATTCTGGTATCGAAGTGGACGCTCTGAATGGAGCACCAGGAATTTACTCGGCACGTTATGCTGGTGAACACGCCAGCGATGCAGACAATCTATTCAAGTTGTTGGATGCATTAAAGGCTGTTCCCGATCAGTTGCGTACTGCGCGTTATCGTTGTGCCTTGGTGTATGTGAACCACGCGGATGATCAACAGCCACTCTGTTGTGAAGCAGTGTGGGAAGGCAGCATTGCTCATGAACCACAAGGTAAGGGTGGCTTTGGTTATGACCCAATTTTCTGGCTCGTTGATTATAAAAAAACAGCAGCACAAATTTCGCCGGAATTGAAAAATCAACTCAGTCATCGTGCCAAGGCATTGCAGCAATTATTAAGCTTGTTACGCATGCGCAATGCTTAATGATGGGTCATTCAAAATTACAAGATTGTTAGCCGTAACTTCTTATGTTCCAACTATTACCATTGTCGTTGTACGTGCATTTTCCATTTTGTGTACACAAGTGTCCTTATTGCGATTTCAATTCGCATAAGGCACCCACGCAAATTCCAGAACAAACTTACATTGAAGCCTTGTTACAAGATTTTTCACTGGATGTTCAAAGTCATTCGAACTCTCCATTAGTATCAATATTTTTGGGTGGTGGCACCCCGAGTATGTTTAGCCCCGATAGCATCGCGCAATTGTTGACAGGCATCAAAAGCAAGATTTCATTTTCATCGAATATTGAAATTACGCTCGAAGCCAATCCAGGCACCATAGAGCACGGGCAATTTGCCGGCTATCGTCAAGCCGGAGTCAATCGCATCTCGTTGGGAGCACAAAGCTTTAATGATCAGCACTTGCGTAAGCTTGGACGTATTCACAGCGCTGACGAAATTAATATCGCGGTCGAAGAAGTGCAGCGCGCCGGGTTTGAGAACTTCAATTTGGATCTGATGTATGGCTTGCCAGGACAAACTTCGGCGCAGGCACAAACAGATATTCGTGCCGCTCTGGCGTTGAATCCTACCCACATATCGCATTATCAACTCACGCTTGAACCCGGTACGGCGTTTTATCATCAGCCGCCTATACTTCCATCGTCCGATGATTGTTATGAAATGCAATTGGCGTGTCAGTCATTGATGAATGCACGGGGTTTTGATCAATATGAAATTTCGGCCTATTCCAAGCCCAACAAACAATCGATCCATAACCGTAATTATTGGCAGTTTGGTGATTACATTGGTATCGGCGCAGGTGCGCATGGCAAATTAACCTATCCTTCGAAGGAGCAGGTAATCCGTACTGAGCGCTGCAAGCAACCACGCGAATATTTGGCAGTGCGAATTCCACAACAAAGAATGTTGCCGAATAAGTTGGTGGCTTCGGGAGAGCTGCCTTTTGAATTTATGCTTAATGCTTTGCGGCTTACAGAAGGCTTTGATCGTAAATTATTTGAATCAACCACCGGACAACCATGGACTAATGTGGTGGTTTCAATTGCGCAAGCCGAAGCAAAAGGATTATTAGTAAACGCTTATAAAGACCAATGGCGCCCTACTGATTTGGGTAAGCGATTCTTGAATGATCTGCAGGGAATGTTCTTGAACGCATGACTCAGTTGATAGCAGGGATTAACTGACTTTATTGACTTGCTCTCGGTGTTTTTAGTAGATCATTTGAGTTTTTTCGCAGTGATTGACCATGCGACACCGGCTTTTTGCGGGAAAAAACTGCACTTTTCTGATTGCCAGAGGGAAAATTTATGCACACCCCACTGGGGTTCTTTTTTCAGACGTTAAGTTGGTGGTTGTTTTGCAGGTGCACTATCAATCTAACTCTCTAAGCATTTGAAAATACTAATAATTACAATTTGGTTAAAATTTGATCAAGTTAACAAAGCCTAAGGAGTTACGTGCTTTAAAGACTGTCTCTATACTGTCATACACAGAGTTATCCACAGATTTTGTGGATAACCAGCGCTGATTCCTGTCAAGATTTGGACTAAGTTTGAGCAATTGAAGGTAATTGGAAGATTCTCAGTTCAATCGTGTTTAACTTCTTGCGTGAGCCGATCGCTGCAGCTACACTGCGCGCCCTTTTCTTAAATTGGGTCTTCTGAAGACCCCGACAGCAATGAAAGCCGGCATTCATCCTGATTACAAAGACATCACTGTTACTTGCAGCTGCAGCAATACGTTTGTCACACGTTCAACATTGGGCAATGATTTGCAGATCGAAGTCTGTTCTTCATGCCATCCGTTTTATACGGGCAAGCAGAAAATGCTGGACTCTGGTGGTCGTGTAGATAAATTCCGCAAGCGTTATTCACGCGGCTGAATCGAAACCAAATAATTGTTTTAACAAGGGCGCCAATGGCGCCCTTGTTATTTGCAAAGTGCATTGCTTGACAGTTTGTTTAACCACAAGACTTTTTTGAGTTACTTTCCTCAAGCCCGGTCTTTCGTTAACATTGCTCAATTGCGTTGGCTAGGCAGATGTATCTAATGTTTAATTGATGGCTGTTGCATCAAGAAACTTAAAAACCGAAGAGAGAATTTATGAAGTTGCGATTGATGATGATGTTGGCCGTGGGATTCGCCTTAAGCACGGCGGCATGGGCTGATGGTGATGCTACACGCGGTAAAACGCTGGCCTATACTTGCCATGGCTGTCATGGTATTCCGAACTATAAGAATGTATCACCGATATATAGCGTTCCTAAACTGGGCGGACAACAAGCCAAATATATGATTGCGGCATTGAAAGAATATGCGGACGGTGACCGCGTTCATCCCACCATGCATGCACAAGCAGTGAGTAACTCCGAGCAAGATCGAGCCGATATCGCTGCATTTTTTCAGGGAAGTAATCCAGTTAATTCCCAAGTAATAGGTACTCCACCAACAGCAGTACAAGTGTGCGTGGCATGTCATGGTAACAATGGAGTTGGCATCAGCTCGCGATACCCTACCTTGGCCGGTCAGCACGCTGATTACATTGCGCAAGCTATAAAGGACTATAAGAGTGGCAAACGTAAAAATCCCACCATGTCGGCGCAGGCGGCCGTTGTGAAAGACGAAGATATTCCAGCTATCACAGCATTTTTCTCCAAGCAAAAAACCCTGTGTAGTACTGATGAAATTCGCGATAACGATGGCAAGTGCAAGTAGCATATGCAAGGATTAAATGACAAAGGCCGGTGTGATCCGGCCTTTTTTATTTCATCAGTTATAAATTGAAAAATCGCCATGCACTTTAAAGCATTAAGAATTGATCAGCATAACTCCGGCATATTGGCGCAATACCAACAGATGTCAGTGGACGAGTTGACGGCTGGTGAAGTTTTAATTCGAGTTGAATACTCAAGCATCAATTATAAAGACGCGTTGGCAGCAACCGGAGCGGGACAAATTCTGCGGCGATTCCCGCTTAACGGTGGAATTGATCTTGCTGGCAAAATTGAGCATTCAACCGTGCCACAATTTACGCAAGGTCAATCGGTGGTGGTAACAGGTTCCGGATTGAGCGAAACATTGGACGGAGGTTATGCTGAATTCGCACGGGTGCCTGCATCGGCGGTGATTATTATTCCGGAGGGATTAAGTGCATTGGATGTGATGACGTTGGGTACAGCCGGATTTACCGCGGCTTTAGCTATTCATCGAATCGAACACAATGGATTGAACCCAGAGCAAGGAGAAGTATTTGTCAGCGGCGCCAGTGGTGGGGTCGGCAGCCTTGCCATCAATATGCTTGTCGATCGTGGTTATGCGGTGACAGCATTAACCGGACGTGATTCACAACGTGAATACTTGCAGCAATTAGGCGCACAACAAGTGCTGTTACGGCAAAACCTATCATTGACAACCTTGCCTTTGGAGAAAGCGCGTTTCGCGGCCGCAATTGATAATGTAGGCGGCGAATTGCTGTCTTGGTTGATACGCTCATTGCGTAATCAAGGCAGTGTTGCCAGCATTGGGTTAACAGGCGGAAGCGATGTACATACTTCAGTGATGCCGTTTATTTTGCGCGGTGTCAATGTACTGGGCATTAACTCTGCTGCCACGCCGCGTCCGCTACGCGAAACCGTTTGGCAACGTATTGCAACTGATTTAAAACCTTCAAAGCTTGATGCGACTCGCACCCGAATCGTTGAGTTTGATCAGTTGCTGGATGTGTTTCCCGAGTACTTGCACAATCGAGTTCACGGACGCACCGTGGTGCGCATTTCGCACTAACCAGTATGTTGGATGAAACAATTTTACGCGCTGGTGCCAGCACTTTTGGTCTGCAGTTAAGTGACGCACAAGTGCATGCCTGCGATGTACTTTTACATGAACTCAATGATTGGAATCAGCGTATTAATCTCACCGCCATACGCGATCCACAGCAGCAAATCACCAAGCATTTGCTCGACAGTTTTTCTATTCA
>JAICKZ010000270.1 GCA_025927665.1 Steroidobacteraceae bacterium
GGTGTATTGCCACTGGCGATGGCCACTGGTGCAGGTGCAGGCGCACAACGTGCTATTGGTACTGGTGTGTTCGGCGGTATGATTGGTGGAACTTTCTTGGGAATTTTCTTTATCCCGGTGTTCTTTATGATTGTGCAGAAACTATTCCATAGTTTGCCGGACGTTCAAGAGTCGAATACTCAAGAGAAGTGACATGTGGAGCGCACGAATGATCTACATTAAAACATCACTCGTGCGTTTCGTATTAGGCAAAGTTGCCGTGATAACTCACGTTGCAAGTGAGGACTGAACATCTCCTTGACAATAGACAACGTTGAACAATTCATCGCAGCTACGAAGTGAATCATGCACAGCCAATGCATGCCTCGTGTTCGTCAGACCGGATGACCAAACCGATATCATTTTCGGTTCGATTATCTCAGCTTGACTGAGACTGTCATTTTTACCGATTTGCCTTTTTTATCTGAACACCCATTCTGTTAATCTCTAGATCATCATCCTGTTGCCAATTCGAAGTCGTCACAGTCAGAAATCCGGATCCATCATGCAGCTATCAACGCTTACCAAATTTAATTGCACAACGCGATTCTCTGCACATTCCTTCGTCGCAAAAGCAAATGTTGCAGGGGAACAAATATCTCAACAACACGTTCAATTTCGTGACGATGTATTGCGTGGCTTGCGATCCGAACCGCGGCAATTATCATCGATGTATTTTTATGATGATCAAGGCAGTGCCTTGTTTGATGAGATCACGCGTCAACCAGAATACTACCTGACACGTGTTGAACAACAGATTCTTGAAGCCAATGCGGATCGTATCGCTGACTTGATCGGCGATACAGCACCACTCTGCGTTGTCGATCTGGGCGCAGGCAGCGGTGAAAAAACACATTGCCTGCTGGAGAAACTCGCGCAACGCGGTATCGATACTGCATATGTGCCGATTGATGTATCGCGGGCAGCGCTATGCACCGCCAAGCGCAGTATGCAATTGCGATTTCCGGGTTTGCAGATCGATCCCATTCAAGACGAATACGTTGCAGGCTTGGCACGGGTGCGATCCATGCAGGTTGGAAGAAGGTTGTTGATTTTGTGGTTGGGTTCAAGCATCGGCAATCTACATGATAGCGAGGCCACTGCGATGCTTCGGAATCTCACTGCGGTGTGCGATTCTCAAGATGTCTTCCTTATCGGCTTTGATTTGGTCAAATCACCGCAGACATTGATTGCCGCTTATGCCGACACTCGTGGCGTGACTGCTGAATTTAACTACAATCTGCTGCGACGAATTAACCGCGAGTTAGATGGTACCTTTCATATCAACTCTTTCCTTCATCACGCGGTCTATTCGCCACTTCAATCACGCATGGAAAGTTATTTAATAAGTCGCAAACATCAGACTGTTACCGTCGCGGGCCATACGTTTTCGTTTGATGCTTGGGAGCCGATTCGAACCGAGATATCGTGTAAGTACACACCCCAGCACATTGAAGAATTATTGCGTGACGCTGACATGCAGCAAGTAATGACATTGAGTGATACTTGCAACCAATTTGCAGATGTGGTTTGCATGCGTAGCGACAGCCGTACGTTATGAGTGACGAATCAGATTATTTATCTGATCTCGCAACACGCTTTGGCGCGATACGCGCTTTTACTGAATCTCTGTGTCAGCCTTTGAGCACAGAAGATTACGTCGTTCAATCCATGCCGGAGGCAAGTCCAGTTAAATGGCATTTGGCACATACGACTTGGTTCTTTGAAACCTTTTTACTTGAACCCTATTCAGCAGATTACACGCCGCTGCATCCGCAATATCGGATCTTATTCAATTCCTATTACGAGGCTGTGGGCGCAAAACATCCGCGATCGGAACGTGGAATGTTGACGCGCCCTTCAATAGATGAAGTATATGCATATCGTCGTTATGTCAACGCGGCGATTATCAAGCTACTACACGCGCGCGCCGACTTCACCGAAATTACCGATCGTATCGAGTTAGGCTTGCATCACGAACAACAACATCAAGAGTTGCTGCTCACCGATTTACAACATGCTTTCTCCAAGAATCCTCTGCGCCCTATTTATAAAACGGCTTCGCAAACGACACCAACATCCGCACCCTCTTTGCAGTTTCAACAACATGAAGGTGGTTTAAAAAGCATTGGCTTTGACGGAAACGATTTTGCGTTCGATAACGAGAAGCCACGGCACCGCGTGTTTGTTGAGCCTTATCAATTGGCGAATCGCCTGGTGACTCAAGGCGAGTATCTTGAGTTTATCCGCGATGGTGGTTATCAAAAACCCGAGCTATGGTTATCCGACGGATACATCTTCATTCACAATCACGAACTACAAACGCCGCTGTATTGGTATGCACGCGACGGTGAATATTATCGCTACTCGCTCTATGGTGGCATTGCGCTCGATCCTCATGCGCCGGTTTGCCATATCAGTTATTACGAGGCCGATGCCTATGCTCGATGGGTCGGTGCGCGTTTACCAACTGAAGCAGAGTGGGAACTCGCTTATGCTTCACAGCCCGTGATTGGTCAATTTGCGCAGCAAGGAGATTTAATTCCACGGCACACAGATTTTGGTTTTGGTTCTGCATGGACATGGACTTCAAGTCCGTATATTGCGTATCCAGGTTTTCGAGCTGCAACCGGTGCACTAGGTGAATACAATGGTAAGTTCATGTCTGATCAATGGGTGTTACGCGGTGGCTCCTGTTTCACCTCTTGCTATTCACTACGAGCAACTTATCGCAACTTCTTTCCAGCAACTGCGCGTTGGCAAGTAAGTGGAATTCGTTTGGCATGCGATTGATATGTCATCTCACAATATACGAACAGATTATCTTCTCGATTCAGATCTGATTTATTTAAACACTGCGGCATTGGGGCCGACACCGCAAGCGGTACTGCATCGAATACTGCAAGCCTCGCAAGAACTCGCACGCTATCCAAGCCATGATGCAAAAGACGGTTTGGATATTTTTTTAGCAGCGGAACAGGTACGCGAAACAGGCGCAAGACTGCTTGGTTGCGACGCGGAGGAATTGCGCCTTACCTGCAGCACTACGGATTCAATGAACGCTATTGCGCAAAGCATTCGATTGAATCAAGGTGATCGAATATTAACAACCGATAGCGAACATGATGGCGGCAGTTGGTGCTGGCATTACCTTGCGCGTCGCGATAGCGCGATCATTGATACGGTTTCAATCACTCGCTTAGATTACGATCATCATGCGATTCTTGAACGCTTGGCCGCAGCAATCAACAGCAATACCCGCGTTATCAGCGTAAGTCACGTTATTGCATCCACTGGCCTACGCATGCCCATTGATGAGATCGCGGCCTTGGCACGAGAACACGGCATTCTGTGCGTAGTGGACGGTGCACAAGCGATTGGCAATATCAACGTCAACCTAAAATCTTTGGGTTGTCATGCCTACGCCACCAGTGGGTATAAATGGTTAATGGGACCCAAGGGCACTGGATTCATTTACGTAAGCCATGATGCCAGCTCAGCGATTCAACCCATATATTGGAACAATTTGCACTCGTACATTAACCCAACACTAGCGCTTGGTTTGGGTACAGCAATAAAGGCTGTGTTATCGCATAACATCACAACAATAGAGCACCACAACATAGCGCTACGCAATCGTGCTTATGCAGGTCTCTTGGAATTATCGACGATTAAAATCTTAAGTCCTCCGCCAGGGCCGCAAGCGACTGCTATCTTGTCTTTCGAATTGCCCGATGACTTAGACAGTGAGTACTTGCGCGTAATGTTGCGTGAGAAGCATCGCCTTGTCGTTAAGGCAGTTGAAAAGAAATGGTTTAACGGCATTCGCATCTCGCCACATATGTTCAATGATGAATCAGATATCGACGCGCTACTGCAAGCATTGCGTGTTTATATAACGTGAATCAGGAAACGGATGAAGAAGATTGTTATGTAGTTGTTCTCGCTTGTCGAAAATATTGTTAAAGAAACGCGATACACACTCTGATTCGTAACCAGGCAATCATTGTGAATCGATAGACGCTTGCATTGATTCCTGCCGTGATGTTAATTTGCAGCAAGATGTTAGCGATGCTGATAATCAAGTCAGCACAATTCCGCAACATCTCATCAATAAGCAACACCAAAGAGGAGCCATCTAGTGGATGACCAAGTCGTAAATGATGTTCAATCTACATGGAAAGCCGTGGAAGGAATCGCGCCGCAAGCCGCGGCACTTTTCTACCAAAACTTGTTTGAAGCCGACCCCACTCTAAGAGCTCTGTTCAAGGGTA
>JAICKZ010000035.1 GCA_025927665.1 Steroidobacteraceae bacterium
AGTCTTGAATAACAATCCACCCAGCACCATGGTTGCGACCACAGTCACTGCATATGTTTCGAACAAGTCGGCAGCCATGCCAGCACAGTCACCCACGTTGTCACCCACGTTGTCCGCAATCACCGCGGGATTGCGCGGATCATCTTCGGGAATGCCGGCTTCGACTTTACCAACCAAGTCCGCACCGACATCGGCTCCCTTGGTAAAGATGCCACCACCCAAGCGAGCAAAGATCGAAATTAATGAACCGCCAAATGCCAGTCCAACCAGTGAATGCAATGCGATCTCAATGCTGATACCGCTTTTGAGCAATACAAAAAAATAACCGGCAACACCGAGCAATCCTAAGCCGACCACCAACATGCCCGTGATCGCACCACCCCGAAATGAAACTGTTAAAGCTTGATTTAAACCAATGCTGGCCGCATGAGCAGTACGCACATTGGCTTGCACCGATACATTCATGCCAATGAATCCTGCCATTCCTGACAGGATTGCACCCACTGCAAAGCCGCCTGCAGTAATCCAACCAAGTGCTAATCCAAGCACTACAAACAAAACTGCACCAACCGCTGCAATAGTGCTGTATTGACGATTGAGATAAGCCTTGGCGCCCGCTTGAATCGCCGCAGCAATTTCTTGCATGCGAGCTGTGCCAGCAGATTGTTTGCGGATCCAACTTGCAAAAGCACCGCCATACACCAATGCAATTACGCCCGCTGCAATTGCCAGCCACAACACTGAATCGGTGGACATCAATAACTCCTTCAATTTAAATTCTGCTTATCGCAATGAAAAGCTGAAACAGTCTTAATCGTTTGAACAATCGTTATAAACAATAAACGCGAGATTAACGTTTTTCTTAGCGTGTCGTCTGACGCTTTTCAAAGTTATTCCTCGGTTTTTCTAACGCTCGGCAACTTTTACCAACCACAGACTCTGACAAAGGTAGCGGTAACTTGAGTAAACTACAACCACTGAAATAACAAACTTAAAAGTAGCGGTAACGTCATGACAATTGCGTTACCGCCCCGGCTTTTATTTGCTGGTTATAGCTTGAAATCAGTGGTTAATTTTTTACGAACCGGCGCATTCTTAAGCACCACATATTGCGGCAGACCATCTTTATAAGGAGGGTAGTCTTCGCCTTTGATCAGAGGTGCTAAATACTTACGTGCTTTAGCAGTAATGTGGAATCCATCTGCGGTGATGTAATCGCGCGGTAACATCTTTTCCACGTTCGCGACTTTTTCCAACGGTGCCATCGACACTTGCCATTTGTATGGCTTGTCTGAAACGCGCTTGATGGTAGGCATCACCGCGTTGTGGCCTTTAATCGCCAAATCCACTGCGGCCTTGCCCATGGCATAAGCCTGATCAACGTCGGTCTTGGAGGCAATATGACGTGCGGCGCGTTGCAGATAATCGGCCACGGCCCAGTGATATTTATAATTCAGTTTGCTCTTGACCATTTGTGCAATTACCGGCGCCACGCCGCCGAGTTGAGCATGTCCAAAGGCGTCGCGCAAACCGGCATCGGCCAGAAACTTGCCGTCGGCATTTTTGATGCCTTCAGAAACAACAATCGTGCAATAGCCATATTTCTCGACACAAAATTTCACACGCGCCAAGAATTTTTCTTCATCTAATTGAACTTCAGGAAACAGAATGATATGCGGCGAATCGCCTTCTTTTTCCGCTGCCAAACCACCTGCCGCTGCAATCCAGCCTGCGTGACGACCCATCACTTCCATAATGAACACCTTGGTGGATGTCTTCGCCATTGAAGCCACATCAAAGCCCGCTTCGCGAATCGATACCGCTACATACTTAGCGACCGAACCAAAGCCCGGACAACAATCGGTGATTGGCAAATCGTTATCAACGGTTTTAGGTACATGTACAGCTTGAATGGGATAGCCCATTTTTTCGGCAAGTTGAGAAACTTTCCAGCAAGTGTCAGCGGAATCGCCACCGCCATTGAAAAAGAAATAGCCAATGTCGTGCGCTTTGAATACTTCAATTAAACGTTCGTATTCCGCAGGATTATCGTCGTACTTTTTCAGCTTGTAACGCGCCGAACCGAATGCACCTGAAGGTGTGTGGCGTAATGCACGAATGGCACTGGCGGATTCCTTGGTGGTATCGATCAAGTCCTCATACAACGCACCGACAATGCCATGACGCCCGGCATATACCTTAGCAATCTTATTCTTGTGCTTGCGAGCGGTTTCAATCACTCCGCAAGCGGAGGCATTGATGACGGCAGTGACGCCGCCAGACTGAGCGTAAAAAGCATTACGCGGGCGCGATTTGGGCATGATGATCCTCGATTTGGAATAAAGGCGCGGGAGGATAGCGCAGAGTCTTGATTGTGGACAGTCCGTTGTGACAGGAATTTTCGGGTACCCGACATTGGCGGGAGTCAAGCTGCTAGACAATCCTTTTATTCAACGCAAATTCCAACAATCATTTACTTACTAACAACGGATAACAAATGCTCACCGACTTGGTGAGCATCTGTTAGTTACACATCAACGGAACGAGAGATACTATTTCGTTCCTGCATGATCATGCACATGGTGCATCTGTTCTTTCATCGTTGCCAACACCTGCGACAATTTTGCTTGTTGTTCTGGCGTCAACAAATTGTAAATTTGCATGTCATCCTTACTGCGCTGTTCAATGCGTGCAACGGCAGCGTTTTCGGCGGCCTTCACGGCATTTGCATAATTAGGATCACCTGGATTCAACATCCCCGAAAATTCATTGCGATGATTTGCAAATTCAGCTTTCACTTGTGCATGCGATTGTTCCATGATGGTCCGAATGTCTTGGCGTTGCGCATCCGTTAATCCCAACTGACTCACGGCCATTAAGAACGGACTTCTATGCATCATACGATGATGCGGTCGCGCCACCTGATTAGTTTGTTGATCAGCTTGCGCACTTTCCACAGCATAAGTGGACGCCGCCGCCAAACTCATTGTCGACAATACAATCACTTTAAGATATCGATTCATAAATCACCTCGTATTGTTTCGACGCATTACCGATTTATTTCACACTGTATCCACGTGCATCCAAACAAGCCGCTTCGGCACGCTTGTAGTCGTCTCGTTTGCTGTTGCTGTCGGCTGGATCCACGCCGCCTGCAGCTTTGGTGGGGTCAAATCCGGTTTGATCGACCGCCCATCGATAACACTCGTAACGATCGGTGGACTTTTGCTCATCCGATTGTCCATTCTTGGGATAAACAAATGTTTCTTCACTGCTGACCGCTGTTGGTGGATTTGTGTCTGCATTGCTGCCTGCGGGTGGATCAGTGACTACGTAAACATTTTGTCCTGCATCCCAACGATAATAAACATTGTCCGCATAGTAGTAACGAACACCACCAAACCACAGCGGTGTATAAAAAGGTGGTAGCACATTAATATATAAACCCACCGGTGGTCGCACCACAACATAGCCAAACCCACCACGCCTGTACCAACTTCCGCCGTGAAAGTAATATGGGCTGCCATGAAAGTGAGTGGTGTAATAGCCACTGGGTAAGGAACGATATGAAGTGCCGAAAACCGGATAAGGTCGGTTATGACCAAAGTGCGCATCGATTTCTACATGTCCTCGCGGCCCCCATGAACCATGGTCATGATGAAACTCATGATCGCCACCATGATGTTCAAAGTGACCATCTGCGAACACAGTGGTACTGCAAGCAACGCCAATTAAGGCAGTCATCAAAAGTTGATAGGGAGTCTTCATAAATTTCACCTTAAATTACTTGATGGTGTAACCACGGCCTTCAAGACAAGCACTTAACGCGCGACGATATTCCCGCGCCGGACGAACACGCGCTGCATAGTCACGATCATAAACTCGCTGCGCTTGATCAACTTGTTCTTGTCGTTGCTGATCGGCGGCAGCGCCGATTAACGCACCCGCAACTGCACCAAATAATGCACCACCGGGTGCGTCACGTGGACGAGAGATGGCAGCACCAATGACCGCACCCGTGACCGCACCGGCTGCAGTGCCAGCTCCCTGCGGAGCAGAAACGACTCTGACATGAGGAACTTCATCGCTAGGTGCAGTGCTAGGGTCAAAATGAGTCTGCCCCACCGCCCAGGTATGACATTCATATCGATCACGATCGGTCTGCGCTTCGCTTTGTCCTTTGTTTGGATACACATAGACATCGCGTATTGGCTCTACCGTCTCTTCCGAAACACGGGCGGCCTCACGTTGCGGCGGAACCACGCAACCTGCGACGCTCATTAACAACAAAGGTACAATAGCTTTTAAGCCGACAGATGAAGTTAAGTACTGCATAACCACCAAAATAAATGTTAGAACCAATCTTTAAAACGCGGTTTCAGACGAACGGTTGACACCACGTAGCCTTTACATGTGGTTAGATGTGCCAGTCACCAGCCCGGTTTCATTAAGTGTTGTTTATTCGCGGGTTCGATACTTTCGGTTAGATCTTTCAGTTATAAGAACGTTGAACGCTATCAATGACCAGAGAAAATTAGATGCCTCATTAACGAAGGACATAGCAACTTGTATATATGTGGAACTAAAGCTAATCATTCACCTGCATCAGCTTAAGCAAGTTAAAGATTCAATACTCATTTCATTTTACGTAACAAAGTTGTCGCATCAGCGCTTTTCGGTCCAGGAATAATGTTAATTTTATCATTCAAAACTCTCTTAATATTTCATCACTTGAATTTCTTGACGCATTCATTTTCGTACATCATAATTTTTGGTTATCTGTATTAATTTAAATTAAACACTGGTGTTAAATGAGATTACTAAAATGTCTTTTGGTATTTTTGATTGTTAATAATTATGCAATGGCAGCTGTGCCATTAACAGAAAAAGCATCAGACCAATCGATATCGCCACCTTCTTCAGACAAAGCCCAGATTATTTTTTTGAATCCTTCAAACTCTATTGCCGGTGCATTTCCGACAGGTATATATGAAGTCAAGGATAACGAGAGAGTATTCATGGTAATGCTTGGATCAAAAATGAAATTTGTTGCTGACGTTGAACCTGGAAAACATCTATTCATGTCCCAGATGGGGGCGGTTGCGCATTTCATGGACGCAGATGTTGAAGCGGGAAAACGTTACTACGTGTTGCTGCGATTTATTTATGCACATGGATTTCAATTACGTCCTATTCGCAACTCCGGTCAACCCGAATACAACATCAATACTCCCAAAGTCAGTTCATGGCTGAAAGATTGTGTGCTTGTCAAGAAAGCAGCAGATAGCGAAGTTTGGTATGAAAAACACAAAGACATCACCGATAAAGCTCAAGCCACTTACATGAAAGAATGGCTCGAGAAAGATGCAGAGCAAAGAAGTCAGCTGACATTGAACAAAGATGATTCGATTGATAAATAGCATCTAATGTTTCTTTTTCATAAAGAACGAGGTTTTTTAGAATCACTTTTGTTCTTATCCCTCTTAATACCAGGAAAAAGAATTATATTTCGAGTGCATCAACCCTTCTCCACCTGTTTCGCAAACACTTACAGCAAAGCAATCAATAATCAAATTGTAATCGGATACGGATGTAGACAAAAATCTTTGTATTCGTATTTTGAACTAGCACTACCATCGAATGCATGTGATGAGCATTCGAGGTTCAACGATAATGAGCTGTTACTGTTAGTGCCCACCTTCCAATGACTTGATGGCTTGAATCATTGTGACCATGACTTTTAATGCATCGCCATAAACCAAATTGCAGTTATCGGCAAAGAACAGCTCATTTTCTACACCTGAGTAGCCCTTTCCCTGTCCACGTTTGATCACATAAACCTGTTTGGCTTGATCGACATTTAAGATCGGCATGCCGTAAATGGGTGAAGATTTATTGTGTCGAGCGGCCGGGTTTACCGTGTCATTGGCGCCGATCACCATGGCCACATCAGCCTCCTTAAACTCGGTATTGATGTCTTCCAAGTCGTAGATCATGTCATAGGGCACGCCGGCTTCCGCGAGCAATACATTCATATGACCGGGCATGCGTCCTGCGACGGGATGAATGGCAAACTTCACTTCCACGCCCGCATCAGTCAACAGCTTCACGAATTCGAATAGTTTGTGTTGAGCTTGTGCAACAGCCAAACCATAACCTGGAGCAATAATCACCTTGGAGGCATAGCGCATGTTCACTGCCGCATCACCGGCCTCGGCGGCCTTCATCGAACCCTTGATCTCGCCTTGTTGTTCATTACCGGTCGTACCAAAGTTACTGAAGATGACATTGGATACGCTGCGATTCATCGCCTTGGCCATTAACAGTGTAAGCAACGTACCGGCGGAACCCACCACCATACCGGCAATCATCAACGCCGGGTTTTGCAATACATAGCCTTCAAAGCCCACCGCTAAACCGGTGAATGCGTTATACAAAGAAATAACAACGGGCATATCGGCGCCGCCGATGGGCATCGTCATCAATACACCGAAGCACAATGCGCCGATAAAGAAGGCAGCAACGATGGCAATCGATGCATGGCCGTGTGCAGCGAATACGATATAGAGACCAATGGCTAACGTCGCGAAAAAGACCATACCATTGAAGGCTTGCTGACCTTTGATACGCCATGTGCCATTGATTTTTCCATCGAGTTTGGCCCAGGCAATCAACGATCCGGCGAGTGAGATGGCACCGATCAATGCACCGATGACAGTGACTATCAACGAAACGGTTTCATGTACGGCACTGGCACGTAGCAGTTCAACAGCGGCAATGGCAGCGGCCGCACCACCGCCCATACCGTTATACAAAGCAACCATTTGTGGCATGGCCGTCATCGCCACTTTCTTGCCACTCCACCATGCCCAACCCGTGCCGATAACAAGTGCTACTGCAGCGAGAATCACATTGGTATTGAGATGCGGTTGTGCCGCGTCGTTGATACCGAATACGTATAAGAAACTTGCCAACGTCGCAACCAACATGCCGACACCGGCCACGACAATACCTGAGCGTGCGGTGACCGGCGAGGACATGCGCTTGAGGCCATAGATAAATAGAAACGCTGCAGCGAAGTAGCTTGCATCGATAATGATTTGTGTATTCATCGTTTATGCTCGTATGCTTGTTTTTAATTAGTTGTTTATTTAGCTTGCTTGTCGCCAGGTTTCTTATCGCTGGGCTTAAACATTTCCAACATGCGCTCAGTGACCACATAGCCACCTGCTGCATTGCCAGCGCCGAGCAAGACGCCAAAGAAACCGATAACTTGTTCAATAGTTGATGTTGCGTTCAGCAACGCATACATGGCGCCGACCACGACTATGCCGTGCACAAAGTTGGACCCCGACATCAACGGCGTGTGCAAAATCGCCGGCACGCGGCCGATGATTTCGTAACCAGTGAATGCGGCAAGCATAAAAATATACAGTGCAACAAAGCCTGTGAGCGTGACAGTTAGATCCATATTCGGTACCTACAATATTTGAAAATGTAAACGTCTATATTGTCATGCCCGCGAAGGCGGGCATCCAGTCAAAAAAGATTCAACTGGATTCCCGTTTTCACGGGAATGACGCAGCAGTAATAGGCGGTTTCTTCATTAACCTTCCACAGCCTTCTTCGCTGCTTCATTCTTGATCTGACCATCATGCGTGAGCGCAGTTTTGGCAAGCACTTCGTCGCTCCAATCCAGGTTAATGGCTTGATCTTTGACGAAGAGCTCAATCAAATTGAATTGATTTTTGGCATACAACTCACTGGCGTGCTCGCCCAACAAGCTGGGTACATTCAACGGTCCCACGACCGTAACTTGACCGACTTGTACAATTTCGCCGGGTTGAGTGTATTCGCAATTGCCACCGCCTTCGGCAGCCAGATCGATAATCACGGCGCCAGCCTTCATGCCATCAACTTGTGCTTTGCTAATAAGTTTGGGCGACGGGCGACCTGGAATCGCAGCAGTCGTGACAATCAAATCTGCTTGCTGAATGTGCTTGGTAATGACTGCGGCGACTTTATCTTTTTCTTCGGATGTCAATTCACGCGCATAACCGCCAGCACCCCGTGCATCAATACCGGTATCGACAAATTTTGCACCTAATGATTCGGCTTGTTCTTTGGTTTCGGGGCGCACATCGTAACCTTCTGTCATCGCGCCTAAACGACGCGCCGTAGCTAAGGCTTGCAATCCAGCCACACCTAATCCCATCACCAAGGTCTTTTGTGGACGAAGCGAACCGACTGCCGTGGTCATCATCGGCACCATGCGTGCAAGATGAGTCGCGCCTAGTAACACGGCATAATAACCCGCCAATGCCGCTTGGCTGGAAAGCGCATCCATTGCTTGAGCGCGAGTGATTCGTGGTACCAATTCCATCGCAAAACAAGTGATCTTCTTATCGCGCAACAGCTTGGTCAGGTCCAATTCTTTATGCGCGTAGACAAACGAAATCAAGATTGCGCCAGGTTTCATCGCTTGCACGATTTCCAAAGCAGGTGGCTGCACCGCCAAAACGATATCCGCATTTGCCACGATTTGTTGCGCATCGCTAACAATCTTCACGTTCTTGTAAGCGCTATCGGCCAACTTTACCGCCGCACCGGCGCCCGATTCCATATGGACTTCTGCACCTAACTTGATGAGTTTATCCGCCACGGCGGGTACGAGTGCAACCCGACGTTCATTGGGTCGAGTTTCTTTGAGAACGCCTACGATCACGGTCACGTATTTCCCCTGATGTGTTGCGAAACGCGACGGGCTACTTTTTGCTGCGCGCGTTATGAGTTATAAAGACACTTGATTATTACATAGTGAATGCCGATCTTGAATGTATTGATGAATTTGATTGACCAGGGGTAATACCCAATTCAAAGGAACTGTCGATTAATCAGGACATTTTTCTTGTGGCTAGGAATACCGAGCACGAAACCGACAACGCCACAGGGAAAATAAACAATTAATCTACTGTCCCTTAGTTGAGCCCCTGCGTGAAGTGAGGGTGTGTGCGTATCTTAAATCAAGAAATCCTGCGAACCGATGTTGCAGGTATGCCATTAGAGTGGATTGACTACCGCGATGCGGTTCGCCTGTTTCATATCGGGCAAGTTGCCTATGCCTGCGGTTCTCCTTTATATCGGCTTTATGGTGGCGTGAATGCCCGCAGTGGCCTGCAAAGCGTGCTGGACATCAACACCATTTTGGCGACTACCGGTAATAGCCATAATCCGGGTAATTTACGTCACGATTACGTACCGCCATTAAACAATCAAACCTTATTCAAACGCGATGCCTATCTGTGTTTGTATTGTGGCGAGCGTTTTCCATCCAATCAATTGTCACGCGATCATGTTCGCCCACTGAGCAAGGGTGGCAAGGACACGTGGAACAATGTGGTCACTGCCTGTCGTCGTTGCAATAATCTCAAAGCATGGCGAACCCCCGAGCAAGCGCGAATGCAGTTATTGGCTGTGCCTTTCACGCCCACCTATGCGGAATACATTTATCTCAAAGGTCGGCGAGTACTGGCTGATCAGATGGAATACTTGTTGGCGCACTTTCCGCGCACCAGTCCGTTACATGCGCGTATTAAAGCGGGAATTAGAGCAGTGGGTGAAGTGCAGATGGGAGCTTGAGTTAAGGACTGCATATCGTCACCACACTATCTGTACTTTCATAAAGTGAATTTACAAGCAATATTAAAGCGGTAGTACGTTATTCTGCCTACTTCATACAGATAGTCAAAAAATCGTGACCCAACCCGTTTATCTTATCGACGCGTCGATCTTTATATTTCGTGCTTATCACACAGTACCCAATACATTGGTGGATGGTGACGGCAATGCAGTGAACGCATTGCATGGCTTCGCGCGTTTTATTGGTGAAGTATTGGAGCGCGTTAAGCCAACGTACATTGCTGTGGCGTTTGATGAAAGTTTGTCAAGTTCATTTCGTAACAAACTATATCCAGCTTACAAAGCAAATCGAGAGCCGGCGCCTGTCGAATTGCGACGCCAATTCGCACTATGTCGACAAGCCTGTGAAGCATTGGGCGTGGCTTGTTTCAGCAGCTTTGAATATGAAGCCGATGATGTGATCGGTACACTAACATTGCGCATGCGTGCTGCAGGTAAGTACTTAGTAGTGATATCTCGCGATAAAGATCTATCTCAGCTAATCCGTCCTGGCGATGAGTACTGGGATTACGTCGACGACAAACGCTATGGATACGATCATATTGCCGCGCGTTTTGGTGTCTTGCCTGAACGCATGGCCTGCTATTTGGCACTCATGGGTGATGCCGTGGATAACATTCGTGGCGTGCCTGGTATTGGAGCCAAAACAGCGTCGATGTTGTTTACACATTTTGAATCCATTCATCATCTCTATGACAATTTGGATCAAGTAATGAAATTGAAATTGCGTAATGCAGGTTTTGTTGCAACACAGTTGCGGGACCACAAGGAGGCCGCATTGCTTGCACGCAAACTCACCGAGATCGCATGCGATATGCCACTGCAGGTAAGTTTGGATTCATTGCAACGCCGTTCACCTGATTTAAAACGTCTTGACGAAGTATATGATGCAGCCGGCTTTGGTCGTTTGTTACGCAATCAGGCAGAGCGCATAAAACAACTGTGTGGTTAAAGATGCACAAGCAAAATCTTTCTTCAGTTTGGTGGATGTTGGCAATACTGTTATTGCTAACGTCCTGTACTACACCTGCACCTTCTTCCATTCCCCATCCTTTAATCAACGATACACCAGCGTATCCAGATGATCTGCGCGGTGCGCGACTGTTTCAGATCACGCCAAGTGCATCCATGCTACACATTTTAGTATATCGTGGCGGCACATTGGCGAACTTGGGGCACAACCATGTTGTTAGTTCACATAGTGTCAACGGTTATATATGGCGTCATGAACAAACTCGTTTGTGTGGATTCGACATTTCTTTGCCCGTCGGCGAATTAATAGTAGATGACAATGAAGCACGTGTTGCGGAAGGCTCCGACTTTCCCGCCAATGTGCCCGATAGTGCCCGACAAGGTACGCAGCACAATATGCTGAGTGAAGCATTGCTAGATGCTGCGCATTACCCGACCATCAGATTGCAATCCGGCAACATTACGGGTGAGGTGAATGCACCGAACATCGTCGTACATGTCACCATTAAAAATCAGCTGCATCTATACATGTTGCCCGTCAACGTTGAGATGTCGGGACGTATGCTTCATGTGCGCGGTGAGTTCACCATCAAGCAAACGGACTTTGGCATCAAGCCTTACAGTATTGCGATGGGCGCATTACAGGTGCTGGACGAATTGAAGATCAAGTTTGACTTACAAGCAGAATCTATTTGAGTCGCTACACTTTAGCTATTATTTATTGGTGATGAAGTCTTCTCACTACTTTGCTGGCAATTCATTCAATCGACTTGCACATCGACGTGATGATACCGCGTGGCTGCAACAACAACTGCAAGATGGCAACGTGCAAGTGTTACCGCTATGGCGTGGCAAGGTTTTGATCACCAATGAAAACAACACGCCGCGCATGATCAGTATTAATCATGCGGAAGTAGGCATGTCGATTGGTAATGATCAATTAATATTACTCGGCGAATTTCGTAAGCAACTTTATTTCGCCACCGAGTTAAGTGGTGATACGACACCCAACATTCATGCGACCGCGCAATTTCATGATCTGCGCGGCATAAGTGGATTATTACATCGTGACGAAGCGGGAATGCTCGGTTACGCACGTGCATTACTTCACTGGCACAGTATCCATCGTTTTTGTGGACGATGCGGTTCAATCAACAAAAGCATTAAAGCGGGACATGTTCTGGAATGTAGTAATGCTTCCTGCAAACAACAAACTTTTCCGCGACTTGATCCCGCTGTGATTGTCTTGATCACTGACGGTGAAAGAATTTTGTTAGGGCGACAAGCACGCTTTCCACCCGGTCGTTATTCAACTATTGCGGGATTTGTCGAATGGGCAGAAAGTATCGAAGAAGCCGTGATTCGTGAAGTGCGTGAAGAAACGAGCATCATCGTTGATGAAGTGCATTATCACTCATCGCAGCCTTGGCCCTTTCCTTCATCGTTGATGTTAGGATTTGTCGCGCATGCGCTCACGACCACGATTGAATTAACAGATAATGAACTTGAAGATGCGCGTTGGTTCAGTCGTATCGATATTGCTGACGGCAAGCTGCGTCTACCGCCGACACAATCTATCTCATTTCGTCTGATAGAAAATTGGTACGACGGTAACTCGATGCGACCTTTGATGAGCGAACCTGCCGCGCTAATTGATAGAACTGTGCAAGTATTCAATTCATAACCTTCTTGTCACGAAATTTTTCATACGCCAGCGTTCATCAGTCTTTACAATTGGCGCATGTGTCTACTTCTTATTGCTTGGAAAAACCACCCTCGTTATCGCTTGATTCTCGCGGGTAATCGCGATGAATTTCATGATCGTCCCAGCGCGCCATTAAATTGGTGGCCCGATGATGCACGCATTCTGGGTCCACGCGATCTCAAGGCTAATGGCACTTGGCTCGGTGTGGCGCGTTCGGGTCGCTTTGGTGTCATTACCAACTTTCGCGATTTGCAAGCGCCTGCAGACTCGGCGCCTTCACGCGGAGTATTGATTCCTCGTTTCTTGACCGGTGCAACCTCACCAAAAGAATTTCTCGATGACTTGCGTGGCGCAGCACCGCGTTACTCTGGATTCAATTTACTGGTGGGCGGTCCACGCGCACTGTATTACTACTCCAATCGTGGCACACCCGCTCCGTTGTCATTGAAACCCGGCGTCTATGGCGTAGCCAATCATATGCTCGATACGCCATGGCCGAAACTAATAGTCACACGTCAACGTTTCGATCAATTATTGCAAGCCAATGATGTCAAAGTAGATACCTTGTTCAGCATGTTGATGGATCGCACCACTGCAGCGGATAAAGATTTACCCCATACTGGATTGCCCTTGGAATGGGAACGTGCGGTATCTGCGCCCTTTATTGTGAATGAACGCTATGGCACGCGCACTTCCACCGTATTACTGGTGGAACGCAATGGTCGCACTATTTTGCATGAACGGCGCTTCGACTCATCCGGCATTCAATCCGGTGTATCACGATTTGAATTCAAGAGCGCGGATGTGCCAGAACAATGGTTTGCGGCGGAAGATCCGGACGATCCTATGGCCAGTGATCCCACCAACGATTTTGATATTTCACCGGAGTAAGCTTTGCGATTCTCGTGCCTCGCCCCTGTTGTGCTTGGCATCTGCGGACTGTTCAGTGCGGCGGTGCAAGCGAAAGTGAGCATCAAGTTCGACATCGATAATGGCACGCGACAGATGGAAGATAATCTGCGTGCATTTCTTTCAATTAGCCGTTATGCAACTCGTGACGATTTGGATGCGGAGCTCATGTCCCGGTTGCAGGCTCGTATTCCAACTGAAGCCGAACAGGCATTACAACCACTTGGATATTACGAGCCGAAGGTCAGCTCGACACTGCAACAACACGACAAGGATTGGCAAGTCACGATCAAAATCATACCGGGCAGAAGCATTGAATTTGCCGAAGTCAACATTAGTGTCACCGGCGAAGGCAAAGAAGATTCACGTATTGCGGATGTCATCAACACTCAAGCCATGCATGTTGGTGATCGACTGGATCATGGTGTGTATGAACAAGTCAAGAATGCGCTGTTGCATGCGGCCACCGCCAATGGCTATCTTGAGGCGCGGTGGTTGAAAAGTGATTTGCTGGTCGATCGTGAACAACGTCGTGCATTTGTCACGCTGCAACTGGATACGGGGCCACGTTACTATTTTGGCAATATCACTATTACACAGGACACATTGCACGCGGATATCATGCAGCGTCTGTTACGCATCCATCAAGGGGATCCCTATTCATTAGATGCGGTGTTGCAATCGCAATACGTACTGGATGATTCACAATATTTTTCTGCGTCAGAAATTATCACTGCAGCTCCCGATCCGATAACGCACACTGTCCCGGTAACGGTTAAAGCGAGTACCAACCGCCGAAACAGTTATGCCATCAGTGCAGGTTATGGCACCGATACGCGAGTACGTGGCAAATTAATATGGACGGACAGATTAGTGAATCAAGCCGGACATCACACCAGAACAGAACTAACGGGTTCTGCAGTCGGCTATGAAGCTGCGTTCCATTACATCATTCCCGTGGGTGATGTTGCGTTGGAAAAAGTTGAATTCACATTGGCTAATGTGAAACAGGAATTGGATACCGCCACCAGCTATCGCAATGAATTCACCACTGAACTAACGCAGGCATTGGGTTCGTGGCAACGCGTACTGTTTACACGCTTATCAAAGGAACGATCGGAATACAAAGATACCGCGCTTGGCGAAGTCAAAACTTTTCTGATCATTCCAGGTGTTATCTACTCCACTTTACCGACTCACTTACTCGATCAAGAACAGCGACGTTATGCCGCGTCGATAGAATTGAGTGGCTCGCCCAGCTCATTAGGTTCAGGTGCTTCGTATTTGCAACTGGTACTTCAAGGCGAACGCATTTTTGATGTAACCGATGTATGGCATGTACGACTACGTAGCCAAGTGGGCTTTACGTCCACTGACAATTTTTCCAAAGTACCCGCCTCAGCACGTTTCTTTGCCGGTGGCGATAACAGTGTACGGGGTTTTGGTTTAAACGAACTGGCACCCGTCAATGAAGACAAAACCATTGGTGGACGATATCTGTTATTCGGCACGGTGGAACTGGAGCGCGATCTACCACGCAATTTTCGGTGGGCAACATTTTACGATATCGGTAATGCGATCAATAAACTGGATGCAGCATTGCAATACTCCGCAGGCGTGGGACTGCGTTGGCATATTTCCATTGCCAGCTTTGGTTTGGATGTCGCACAGCCATTGTCGGTCAGTGGTCGGTCACCGCGTTTACATCTGCATATTTCAACCCTGTTCTGAGGTCTGATGAAGAAACGTATCGTCATTACGTTGTTAATCTTCATAGTGCTAATCAGCACGGCCCTGTATTGGTTGTGTTACACGCAATCCGGATTGAGTTTTGTACTTGCGCAGCTGAAACACATTCCTAAAGTGGATCTCAAAATTGATAACGTGTCTGGAACTTTAGCTGGTCCGTTACATATTGATTATTTTGAACTCGACAACGAACGTGTACATGTTGTTGCGCGGCAGATTGATCTTGATTTGAATCCGGCACTGCTGGCAAGTGGTTGGATTATGCTTCATGGCAG
>JAICKZ010000287.1 GCA_025927665.1 Steroidobacteraceae bacterium
CTGCAATGACGAACGCCCTAATTCGGGGTTCGTATTCCGAATCATGATCGGGTATGTCGCCTCTGCTAATTTGCTGGCACATGAAAAATTCTTTGGGACAGGGGAACAATAATTTGTGAAAATTGGGAACGGCACCGGCCAGCACCAATCCAGTGTAACCGCCGCGCGAAAAACCGAAGAACCCGATCCGCCGCGAGTCGATACGGACAGCCTGTTGCGAGTGGCCTAACATGAAATCGAGAACACGCCGGACTTCAACTGGGCGATTCAAAAACGCCCCAATGTCGTCCGCTCTCTTGTCCTTCAACATCGACATCGAGTCGAGTGTGTGATTGAAGGCGACGACAACAAAACCGGCATCGGCAAGATACTCAGCCGTATCGTAGTGAGAAAACATGTCTCCGAACATGCCATGCGAAATCACGATGAGCGGCAAATTCTTGCTCTTTGGGGTGCAATCCTTAATTCCCTGTATCGTCAGCTGAAGTCCGCCGCTGTCGACCTGCATCGGACCCGCCGGCTTGGCGCAGGGCGTCCAAAGCTGCGCCGAGAGTTGGGGACCTCTTGAGTCAGGCGGAATTACAAATTCCTGAACGCCAGCTGCTCGTGCTTTCACATCGATCGACATCCAGCAAATAAAGCATAAGAATTTTAGTGTACGGACATGCAGAGAATTCGGGTTCATTGTAAACCTTCGACTGAACGGCTATTTGCCGCTGGGCAAAACCGAATTGATAAATGTAACTCTTAGATAGGACAATCGTAGATCACGACTTGGGGCAACAACCGATACAGTTCACATAGATTGTGAAGGTGCCGCTGCTACGTACTGACAAGTGGACCTCGTATCCAAATCCTTTCTATGCAGCTAAAACACATTCATATGGAAGAAGTTGCATCAACTTACGTAGATGAACAATGAATTGGTTAAATTGATATCAACCAGCACGTGGTAATAAACCGACACTTTCACGTAAAGTGAACTACACATAACCAATCGTAAAGGCGCAACGCATCCTTCGCATAAAGCGGTACAACATTTGAGATAAATCGCGTAAATATTGGTCGGGACGAGAGGATTTGAACCTCCGACCCCTTGCACCCCATGCAAGTGCGCTACCAGGCTGCGCCACGTCCCGACTGATTGAATCTGTAACCCAACTGTGGGTTACGAAGGGCGCGCATCATAGCGGATATAGCGCCTTGCTCAAAGTTTTAATTGATCATTGGGATAAGCAGCATTCAACGCCGCAAAATTTTCATTACATCCTCAAGTTCTGTTCGCAACTGCTTAATTAACTGCTGAGATTGCGACACATCTTCACGCGCTTCACTGCCTTCCAAACGACCACGAGCTCCGCCAATGGTAAAGCCCTGATCGTATAGCAAGCTGCGTATCTGTCGTATTACCAGCACATCCTGCCTTTGGTAATAACGACGATTGCCACGTCGCTTAACGGGACTGAGCTGTTCAAATTCCTGTTCCCAGTAACGTAGCACATGAGGTTTCACACTGCATAACTCGCTTACCTCACCAATGGTGAAGTAACGTTTGCCAGGAATTGGGGGAAGTTCGTTATTGTTCGCTGGTTCCAGCATAGGCTTCTACTCTGGCTTTTAATTTTTGGCCGGGACGAAACGTTACAACGCGACGAGCACTAATTGGAATCTCTTCACCAGTTTTAGGATTTCTTCCAGGCCGTTGATTTTTATCACGCAGATCAAAGTTACCAAAACCGGACAACTTGATTTGTTCGCCATTGGACAAAGCGTTGCGTAGCTCTTCGAAAAACAAATCTACCAATTCCCCTGCTTCACGTTTGTTCAGCCCTAATTGGTCAAACAGTGCTTCTGCTATTTCAGCCTTAGTCAGTGCGGGCATTATTATTTGTCTCTGAGTTGTGCATCTAATCGTTGTGCTAATTGTGCAGTTACCCGCTTCATTGCGGCATCAACTTCTGAATCCGTGAGTGTTCGTGAAGTATCCTGCAAATTAAGTTCTAACGCTATGCTTTTCTTACCTTTCTCCATTCCTTTTTCATGGTAAATATCAAATACGGTGACATTTTGTAGCAACGAACCAACTGCCTCTTTAACATTGGCGTGAATGTCCGCAAAGCTGACGGATTCACCTAACCAAAAAGCCAGATCACGACGCACTGCTGGAAACTTTGAAATCTCTTTATATTCCGGTACATGTGCAGAGAAGCTTGTACATAATTCAAGTTCAAAAACATAGGCTGAATAACTTAAATCTAGCGCTTTGATTACATGTGGATTCAATAAGCCGATCCATCCCACCGGCGTCCCATTGCGCAGAATACGAGCTGATTGCCCGGGGTGTAACGCTGGCTGCTCTGCGGGCATGAAAGTGAACTCCTCTGCAGTTCCAGTTACATGAAGTAACGCTTCCACATCTGCTTTGATGTCAAAGTAGTCGATATTGCGTGCACTCTCACCCCATTGCTTGTTGAACAAGCTGCCACCGACAATACCGGCTAGCATGTCAGTTTCTTGTTGACCATCGGCAGTGAATTGACGGCCAATCTCGAACAGTCGAACTCTGGGCTGTTGCCGACGTTGATTGAATTCCAATGCTTGAACCAAGCCTGGCCATAACGACAGACGCATGACGCTGAGTTCAGAGGATATTGGATTGGCTAATATGAGCGCAGCGCGGTCAGGAAATAATATCTGCTGAATTTTTGGATCGGCAAAACTATAGGTGATGGCCTCTTGATAACCGCGATCAATCAGCATGTATGCCAAGCGTTCCGCAGACACGTGCTTTTCTGTCGCTACTCGTAGTTGTTGCGCCATCAGTGCAGGTGTTGTTGCAATATTGTCGTAGCCATAAATACGCGCTACTTCTTCGATCAAGTCCGCCTCAATACTGATATCGAACCGCCAACTGGGTGGAATCACTGACCATTGATCCTTACCATTGAAGTTAGCCTGCATACCGAGCGATAACAATATTTCGTTGATCTTGGCTGCATCAATTTGTTGACCGAGCAAAGTTATGACTCGCTGATAACGCAAGATAATGTTGCAACGAGGCTTGATGTCGGTCTGCGTTATTTGTATTGGTCCGGCCTGTCCTCCTGCGCATTCGAGTATCAGTTGAGTGGCACGCTCCATTGCACGTTCCTGTAAGTTGAAATCCACACCACGTTCAAAACGCTGCGATGCGTCCGTCACCAAACCATACCGACGACCGCGACCTGCAATTGCATCGGGCTCGAAGAAGGCGACTTCAAGCAATAGATCAGTTGTTGTATCGCTAATGGCACTATCCAAACCACCCATCACACCCGCCATACCATGCGTGGTCTTCGCATCAGCGATCACTAATACATCATCAGTAAGCTTGATAGTTCTATCGTCAAGCAAGGTTGTCGTTTCATCTTTATGAGCTTGGCGGACGGTAATGCCTCCTTGCAAACGATCAAGATCGTATGCGTGCATGGGTTGTCCCAACTCTTGCAGCACATAGTTGGTGATGTCCACAACCGCACTAATGGAACGCACGCCTGCGCGGCGCAAACGCTCGCGTAACCATTCTGGTGATCTTGCTGCAGGTTGAATACCGCGAATGACCCGACTGACGTACTTTCGACAACCTGGTGATTCGATGCGCACCGGAAAGGTGTCTTCAATAGTCGCTGCGACAACTGATTGAGCTGGCATTTTAAGCGCATGTCCATTTAATGCTGCGACTTCGCGCGCCACGCCTAGGACACTCATACAATCACCGCGATTGGGCGTGAGATTAACTTCAAGGATGGTGTCATCAAGATTTAATGCTTGAATTAAGTTCTGACCTATCGTCAACGTGGCAGGCAATTCCAATAA
>JAICKZ010000127.1 GCA_025927665.1 Steroidobacteraceae bacterium
TCTGGGTATGATCACTGCCGAGCAACTGCAAACCGTGACTGAACGCAAACCTACTGAGAGTGAACTGCGCGATTTACTCTTTGCTTGGAAAGTCTGCAAGTTTGTGAAATCCAATTCTATTGTCTTTGCTAAAGAGAGCATGACGATTGGTGTCGGCGCAGGACAAATGAGTCGTGTTTACTCCACACGCATCGCCGCAATCAAAGCAAAAGATGAAGGCCTAACAGTCACTGGTGCTGTGATGGCTTCAGACGCCTACTTTCCATTTCGTGATGGACTGGATGCAGCTGCAGAGTTCGGTATTAAAGCCGTAATTCAACCGGGTGGCTCCAAACGCGATGCAGAAGTGATTGCATCTGCCAATGAACATGGTATCGCCATGGTGCTTACCGGCATGCGGCACTTTAGGCATTGATTAATTAATTTACCGTAAACGAAACAGCCGGTAATAAAACGCGGGTAGCAAACGTATAACTTGACTCGTCATTCCCGCGTAGGAATACAACTATCTGCTCTCCACTAGGGCCGTTAGCTGTAGATTAGGTATTAGTATTCACCTTAAACCTTCGCTTCCGTTACCCGTCGCTTTCAGGTTGACTTCCATTTCTGAACAAACTATAAGAAGCAACATAGAAAGCGTGCAACTCGCTTTCTATTTTCGGGCTAATCCGCTGAACGTAATTTAAAGTCACAAGTTATCCACTCAAGACACATTTAAAAATCAAGTTATTGCCAATACAATCAAGTTATCCCACAAGACACATTTAAAAATCAAGTTATTGCCAATACAATCAAGTTACCCCTCAAGACACATTTAAAAATCAAGTTATTGCCAATATAATCAAGTTATCCACTTAAGACACATTTAAAAATCAATTCACCTAGTCAATAGTTATAAAGTTACAAAATTCACACATTCAATTAAACCTCATATTCAAATAGTGAAGTTTAGTAGTTAAGCGTTTTTATCTGGTTAGTGAATCAATTGAGTTGCATTTCGAATTTGAGGAGCTTCGATATGAAACTTTTTGTTTCTATTGATTATCGGATACTGATAATTTTATTAGTAATCATTGGACGAATATTAATGAAGTATTAAGATTCCTTCTGGGATATAGCTAATACTCTATCCCAGTTTTTATTTCTTCTGACTGGTGATGGGCATTAAATCTGTAACATGTTTTTTAGAAGTTTGTCACAGTGCGTGGCTTATGACGGATGACATATATTCCGCTCATGGTAGTCCTGAGCTTGACGAAGGATCGAACCATTCATTAGGTGAACCCTTCGTCCTTCGACAGGCTCAGGATGGATGGAACTCAGGGTGAACGGTTTTGTTTTGATTGACAGTATTTCTTGGAGCATCATTTGAACGTTCTTATTATTGGCAACGGCGGGCGTGAACATGCGTTGGCATGGAAGGTTGCACAGTCATCACGTGTAACTCACATCTATGTTGCACCTGGTAATGCGGGTACCGCATTTGAAAACAAAGTGAGCAATGTTGAAATTGCCGCAGATGATTTGCATGGCTTGGTGAAGTTCGCACAACAAAACCAAATTGCATTGACGATTGTTGGACCTGAAGTTCCACTGGTTGCAGGCATCACCGATGTATTCACTGCAGCAGGTTTGCGCTGCTTCGGCCCGAGTAAACTTGCAGCGCAACTGGAGGGTTCCAAGTCTTTCACTAAAGATTTCCTCAAGCGTCACTATATTCCTACTGCAGCTTATGCAACGTTCACGGCCACTACACTGGATGAACAATGGATACGTTCACAGCAAGCGCCGTTAGTCGTTAAAGCAGACGGTCTTGCTGCGGGTAAAGGTGTGATCATTTGTGCAACTCAGGATGAAGCCGTGCAAACCGTGAAAGATATGTTCGTGGGTAAATTTGGTACTGCAGGTAAGACAGTCGTAGTTGAAGAATTTCTTGAGGGCGAAGAAGCCAGTTTTATTGTCATGGTTGATGGCAAACATAGTCTGCCATTTGCAACATCGCAAGATCATAAACGTTTACTGGATAATGATCTGGGTCCAAATACCGGTGGCATGGGCGCGTACTCACCTGCTCCTGTGGTAACACCGCAAGTGCACGAGCGTGTCATGCGTGAAATCATCGAACCCACGGTGCGTGGACTCATCAATGATGGTACACCCTATGTTGGATTTTTATATGCGGGCTTGATGATTGATTCTGCAGGTAAACCAAAAGTGATTGAATTCAATTGTCGTTTTGGCGATCCTGAAGCACAGCCGGTAATGATGCGACTTAATTCCGATCTGGTTGCTTTGGTTGAAGCCGCATTGGATGGCGAGCTTGATGAAGTTACTGCAGATTGGATTCCACAGGCGGCAGTTGGTGTGGTCATGGCTGCAGAACAATATCCCGATACGCCTCGCAAAGGCGATGTGATTAATGGATTAGAGATCGCGGCAACGTTACCAGGAAAAGTTTTTCATGCCGGCACTTCATTGATCGATAAGAATGTTGTCACCAATGGTGGTCGTGTTCTATGTGCTGTAGGACTAGGCGATACAGTAAAAGCGGCGCAACAACAAGCTTACGCCTTGTGTGAAAAGATCAATTGGAACGGCATGCGTTATCGAAAAGATATTGGTTATCGAGCAATTGCCAAAGAATCAAAATGATGGGATATTAAATGCGACATAAACGCAAGCCTGAGAGCAACATGACTGTAGACAACTATATCAATGAAATTGTGTGGAAATAACACGATGCACTCCTCACCAATCACTTACTCGATGTTATTGATAATGACGTTGGCGTGCGTGACTGGTTGTGCATCAACAAAACATTCCGCGCCCGCTAAAGCCGAAACCGCCGGCCCGACAACAGATAATAAAAATCAGGCAGAGTCGTCTTCCGCGACTTCTTCAATGTCTATGACCCCTAAGGCGATTGCCAATTCATCGAAGTCATCGACATCAACAAACGCAGCCAGTAGCACTGATTCAAAAGCCACAACTAATAATTCTAATATTAGTTCTAAACAAAAGCCTGTGACATCAAAATCGATAACACAGAAACAGACAACGGTAGTGAATCCTCAAACAAAAGCCGCGTCAAGCGTGTCGAAGCCCAATGCTACGCCCGACAAGCCATCACCATCCGCATCGCTTGATCTCGCCGCGTTGGAACAACGCTTGCGTGACACGCGTGCGATTGGTGTATTCACCAAACTCTCGCTCAAAAATCAAGTTGATGACTTGCTTGATCAATTTCGCGCTGTGCACAGCGGCAAGTCAAATATTCCATTGACAACTTTAAGACAACAGTACGATTTGTTACTGATGAAATTGTTAACTTTATTACAGGATAATGACTCGACGCTTGCGGCATCTATCTCATCATCACGCGAAGCAATTTGGGACATTCTCAAAGATCCCAAGAAGTTCGCACAAATATAATTTTCAGGAGATCATCTTATGAATCAACGTATTATTGTTTTACTTGCAGCTTCCCTTTCCGTGCTCAGCGCTGCTTCTGCATTGGGTGCCGATGATGCCTTCGGCAAAGATCTGAAGGCGACGATCGCATTACAAGGAATGCCTTGTGATGAGGTCGTTGAGACTAAACACAACGGTGACAGCGATTACAATATCACCTGCAAAGATGGCAATCACTATCACGTGTTCGTCAATCCACAAGGACGAGTCGTCGTTCAAAAACTATGACGGTCGTGTAAATCAATTACGTTGCGTGTCTTGAATGGCAATAATGAGTTTGCTATAGGGTAGAAAAGATTGCTCATGGCTTGGCGGCAATCACCTGCCCTTCACGCATTCGCACGCACTGCATGTTGATGCCAAGCTCTTCTTGATAATGACGAA
This sequence comes from Steroidobacteraceae bacterium, assembly GCA_025927665.1. GTDB lineage: Bacteria > Pseudomonadota > Gammaproteobacteria > Steroidobacterales > Steroidobacteraceae > CAILZL01. The sequence continues at coordinate 3,856 of JAICKZ010000127.1, forward strand.
TAACGCGTGCTTCAATTTCAGTGACCAGGCTTATGGCAAGTCCTTTCTGCCCCGCTCTGCCGGTACGACCAACTCGATGCAAGTAGGCTTTGCTTAAAGTGGGCGCATCAAAATTGAAAACATGAGTGACGCCTTTAATGTCGAGGCCACGTGCTGCAACATCAGAAGCAATGAGCACACGAATCTCGCCGCTACGAAAACCATCCATTGCATGCTTGCGATCTTGTTTATGAAGTGCCGCATTAATATCTGCGACCGGAATATGATGATGCTCAAGTTTGGCTGCAATTCTTTCAGCAACATCATTGCGATGAACAAAAACCATGGCGCGTTCCGGCTCAAGTGCATGCAGCAGTTTGCGCAATTCATCGGGTTTGTCGCGTTCTTCGCAAATTAAGTACAAATGCGTAATATTTTCGTTAACGGCTGCCGCTCCTGCTTGCAGCATGACGACTTCAGGTGATAGTGTTTTGATGATCCTGGTGACGTCGGTATCCAGCGTTGCGGATGCGAACACCAGTTGCCGATTCGGCGGCGTTGTGTTGATGATGGCATGAATTGATTGCATGCTTTCTTCATTCAATAAGCGATCTGCTTCATCAATAACGATGCTGCGAACATGTTGCGTCTTCAACTTACCTTTCGCAATCAATTCGCCAATACGACCGGGTGATCCCACTACTACATGGGGTTTCTTTTTTAATTTATCTATTTGACGTTCTGTCGACGTGCCACCGATTAATAACAAGACACGAACTGGCCAACCCGCATTCTGTGCCAGATCGCAACATTGACGTTGAATTTGGATAGCTAATTCATGAGTGGGAGCAACAATCACGATTTGGGTTGCTGCTAAATCGGTATCGAGACGAGAGAATAGTGGCAGCAAGTAAGCCAACGTTTTTCCGGTACCTGTTTCTGCATGCAGATAAGCATCTTTACCGGTAGATAGCACGGGAAGCGCGGCAACTTGAATTGGTGTTGGCTCATCTATCTGCTGCTTGGTAAGCGCAGTGATAAGATCAGGAGATAACTGCAAGTCGGCAAAATTCATCACGCAAGTCTACAGGATAAATACGGTCATCACTATTTTGATGTTCATTCGTATTAAATAACAAAATGACAAATTATCGAAGTATTGGGAATTGACTATATTTAATTTACGAATACAAATTTGTAATCACAGCCATTGCGGATTTGCACTACCCAATTGTGTTGCTGGACGATCCCAGTACATGGGCGTACCGCTGATACTAAGTGCAGATCGTAGACGATGTGCGGGACCAAACTCGGTGTTCTCGATGTCATCCGCATAATCAACTTCATCTGCTTTCTGGAAATTGCTTGCAGGATTTCCAGATGCACCTTCAACAAGCAGTTGTGCGGTACGCGCAAGTGACGCATGAACTTCACTGCCACGACCATTTGATAAGCGTTGTGTAATGCCACGAATTGCAGCCGCTGCCATTAAATATCCGGTTGCATGATCCAACGCTTGTACAGGCAAAGGCGTGGGGCGATCTTTATTAAGCTGAATCATTCCAGCATGGGCAATACCGCTACTCATTTGCACCAGACTATCGAAGCCGCGTCGATCACGCCACGGGCCTGTCCAACCATAAGCGTCTAACGATATATCTATCAACCCTGGACAAAATTGTTGACGAGTTTTTGCATCAAGGCCAAGTCGATCCAATGCACCAGGCCGATAACCGTGAATCAATATATGTGCTTGACGTAACAATTGTTGTAACTGTTCGCGCGCAGCGGTTTCGCGTAGATCAAGTCGTGCACAACGTTTACCCACAGTCACTTCGGGTATTACGCCTGGCTCATCCCAGTCGAGCGGATCAATACGCAACACTTCTGCACCGTATCCTGCCAACACCCGTGTCGCAACCGGACCGGCAAGCACACGGGTCAGATCCAACACTCGCAATCCTTGCAATGGACGACTTCTATGTGATGATCCATTAAGTGTTGCACCAAGCGATGTCGCCTGAATCGCTAACAAAGGTTCAGTGCTGACACTTCTTCCTTGTGGATGTAATCGCCAATCCTGCATCGAACGCATCGTTGCTGCACAACCTCCCGCACTAATCACTGCCGCTTCAAGTTCATCTGCATTCCATTGTGCAACCGCATGCACGACTTTTTCTTTACTTGGTTGATCTAAAAGTCGCAACGTAGATAACGCTGCCATTCGATGATGAGGTGCATTGGTGTGCAAGCGTATCCAACCATCCTTGGTCAAATAGTCACCGGCAATGGCATCCCACGCGCTGGGCATATTCCATCCAATTGGCTTGATAGACCATCCATACCACAGTGATGCCAATCTCTTATCTACAGTAATCGAAGGCTTTCGATTAAATTGCAATTGAACGAGTTCCGAGATGGCGGCGCCAACAACAGCAAAGGTTGCTGCAGCAAAATCAGACACTGAAAAAACGGCAGGCAATTCAGCATCGCCAAGAAATTCAATTTCATTGATGAAATCTACATTGCCACCCAACGCGTTCCACATGGCGTGTGTGAAATTTTGCGCGACAACGTGTGTTCTGTTGCTAGTACTCATGGAGATCGGAGGTTCAAGATGTTTTTCATAAGTCCGAATCTCTTACGAAATGTTCTATGGCGTTGGGTCATCTGTTCTGTTGGCAACCTTTGGCTTGAGAGGCGTTCTCACAGTACCAGTTGACTAAGTATGGCAAGGTGGTGGGCGATGTTTCAGGTAAGAGCTGTTGGGGATGAGGATGCCAACTTTGGATCATTACGCTGTCTGGAATTTCTCGCACTTTCGCTTCCCATGCCTTGATATGACTTTCAGCAGTCTTAATCCAAGCTTCATCGGTCTCATCCTTGGGTGTACCGTCATAGATAATGGCATAGTGATAACCATGTTGGAGCACGGTCTTGACAAGCGGGAGTGCTGACATTTCCCAAGGTTGGTCCGATGATATCCATTGGATATCGAACCTAAAGGTGATTGGCAGCGTGTCACCGAGATTGCGTTTAAGCGCATCTAGCCACTCACCCAATTCGCGTGCGGAACCTATCCCTGTGTTAGCTTCATCTTCGATAATCTGTGCATCTGGGTATACGCTACGGACTTTACGAACTTCGTCGGCAACCAAACGGGCCAGAGTTTCGATGTCATAGTTACAAGCATTTTTATTTTGGCCCGCCGGACGCTGAGCGAAGTAATGACCGAAAGTCAACGGCTCATCAATGTTGATGAATTTCAAATCTGCATCAAGTTTCTTGAGACGCTGCGCTGTTACAAGATTTGCTACAGGCTGATGAACCATTCCCTCGACATCAGCGCCGCAACCGTTTTGTGATGGAATCATCCCGAAGGTAACAGCCAGCGCAATGTTATTCTGTTTCAGGTAAGTAAAAATTGGCTGAAGCGTAGCCTCGTCCTTAGTCATCACATATCTACGTGTAATCTGGAAGCCATAAAGACGCGATTTGGCTTTTTGCCACGGCGCGTTTGGTTTGAAGAGCTGTTGATAGTCCCGGTCTACGACGAAGCCCTTGGGCGCAGGCAAATCGCTGACGGCTGACATCCATACCTTCGGAGCTTCCGCTGCGACTGCCATACCTGGAACCTCAGCAAATAGAATGGCCAAAAAAAACCAAAGCCAAGATAAGGTTTGTGGAAATTTAATAGCAGTAAACGCGTCCATCAATTTTTTTACGTGCATCTTAATGACCTTTAACCTAGCCAAAATTTTCATAAGGTTTTATCTCACAATATATATACCAAGCAGCAGACACAAAGCGATAAGAGAATTTAATGCATTACACGCGTGTATTGATATGCTGGTGCTTCTAAGAGACAAATGAGCTATAAATTTTATTCCCAACAACTAGATGCCATCAAATTAAACAGCGAAAAGGATTCGAGGTCTTTACAGTTTGCTGAATAGCTCCTCCACTTTCATGTGAAACAAATTTTCGTGTCAGTTTAATTCAGATGCACGTGGCCTCATGGGAATTTGCAAAAAAACATTCATCCTTGAAAATCTACTCGTACCTTTAAAGTCATTTGAAACCGTATTTGTAGACACTTCTTGAAGTTCTCTAATGACGACTAGTTATCCTGGAACCGCTGTTGTCGTTTACTTCTTTTTGCGCAGTCTAGGTTGATAGGGTACTGGATGATCAACTTTCTCTTGGAGTAACTCAGGATGTACGATGTCACTATAGTTCTGACTGACCTTGCCTTGAAATTGGATGTCATTAAACATCATCAAAACCTTATCGCCTAACGTCGATAAGTAAGCGTAAGCGTCGATAGCTACTTGGTTTCTTGCCTCCCCGTCCTTGTTGAATTCATTCTGCTGCTTAATAAAATCCTGCCTCATACTACTATTAACATTTATAGAGAAGATGAAAACTCGACCGTCAAGAACCAATGGGCATTCAATAAAATTTCGAAACAATGGTATTCCTTGCCCATTATTCAACTGCGGTACTAATCGCTGTTGGTACCAAGAGTTTTTACAGTTATACGTACCAACCTGTATTAACTTCTGACCATAATTAGTTGCATGCATTTCTGCTAATTCTTTCGGTGAAAATCCAATATCAATGGAGTTTGCAAATTTGGTAAAGTCCCCTGATTTAAAAACCGCTTCAAATTCATTGAATCTTCTGACGGCAGGAACAATAGAGAACCTAACTGAATATCCAAAAGGAGAATTCGTAGGTCCCCCAATAATGTCAAACCATCCATTTCTCATTGTTTCCAATGCTACTTTGCTGATACTCCAAGTTCCCTCCGGGATCGAAAACGACATTAGTGGACGTTTGTTAGCCTCCTCATAGAGGAAAAAACGATCGCCTTTCTTTAGGAAAATTCCGCTAGTTGCGCAAGCGGATAGCAGTACTAACGCTAACCATACGATGGATCTCATTGGCCTTGACCTGCTCCCCGATGTGTACTCGATCATAAGTTAGTACTGCTCAGATAATGATCCAGTGTGGATCGGGTTAAAAACTCATGGGGTGTTAAGCCATTCAAACTGCTATGGGGTCGGTTTTCATTGTAGTCAATTCTCCA
>JAICKZ010000089.1 GCA_025927665.1 Steroidobacteraceae bacterium
ACCGTGCCATCTTTCTCGCCCCAAGCAGCCGCTGGCAACAACACATGTGCGCATTGATTTGTATCGGTGTTCAATACCACATCAGAGACCACAACTAACTCGCACTTCTGCAAGGCAGCGCGCACCTTATTGGCGTCGGGCATGCTGACCACCGGGTTGGTCGCGATAATCCATACCGCTTTGACTTTGCCAGTGTGAATGGCTTTGAATAAATCCACCGCCTTTAGTCCCGGCTTTTCTGCGATTGTCGGGCTGTTCCAAAATGTTTTTACGGTGTGACGATGTGCGGCATTATCCAAATCCATATGCGCAGCAAGCATATTTGCTAGCCCACCTACTTCACGTCCGCCCATGGCATTGGGTTGCCCGGTAATTGAAAACGGTCCCATGTCTGCTTTACCAATACGCCCTGTAAGCAAATGACAGTTGATAATACTGTTCGCCTTATCAGTTCCCTGTGACGATTGATTTACTCCTTGCGAATACAGTGTGATCACTTTGTTGGTGTGCGCAAACAATTTATAAAATTCTTCCAACGCGCTTGCGCTTATGCCACAGGTTTTTGCTACCGATGCAATCGACCCCGCCGTATTGTCTGCGACGATCAATGCTTTGCTCAAGCCTTTGGTATGTTGATCAATAAAGGTCGCATCCTGAAATCCATGCTGATGAAGATAACTGAGTAAACCATTAAACAGCCATACATCGGTCCCCGATATGACTGGAAGGTGCAAATCAGCGCTGTCGCAAGTTGCTGTCCGCCGTGGATCAATCACCACAATCTTCAACAAAGGATTGTTTTCTTTTGCTTTGATGATGCGTTGATACACAATAGGGTGACACCATGCCGTGTTCGAGCCCACCAAGACAATCAGTTCGGCTGCATCCAAATCGTTGTAATTAATCGGAACAACATCTTCACCAAAAGCACGTTTGTGAGCTGCCACCGCCGATGACATGCATAAACGCGAATTGGTATCGATATTCGCAGAACCGATAAAGCCCTTCATCAATTTGTTTGCGATGTAGTAATCTTCAGTCAGTAATTGACCTGATACGTAAAAAGCCAACGCATCAGGTCCATGATCAGCGATGACTTGTTTGAATTTATTGGCCACTTGATCAAGTGCGACATCCCAACTTACATCATTTAATTGGCCTTGATCATTGCGAGTACAAGGATTGAGCAAACGACCATCCAGTCCCAACGTTTCACCCAACGCTGAACCCTTGGAACATAGGCGGCCAAAATTGGCGGGATGATCCGGATCACCATTCACCACAATACTTTGTGGTGAAGTAGTGACTTGCACTCCACAGCCTACGCCGCAATACGGACATGTGGTTTTTATGGTGGAAGAAGATTCGGTAGGCATTTAGATAAAAATGATCAGGATAAGGAATTACAATGTGCAATGCTGAGCAAACCCTTGCTATGACTTCATTCCCGGAAAGTGGGAATCTAGTAAAACAAGTATCCCTGCTATCTGATTGGATTCCCGCCTTCGCGGGAATGACATTCTACTTCGTTGACATCGCTGTACAATTGCAATTGCAACATACATTGGCCAATCGACAAATTTAGCAGAGCAGGTATCACGCACTCTCCGCCATGGCCGCGCCGAACAACAAGCGATCACGCATACTGCCCACATCACGCTGCTCATTCATCAAATCAAAGTAGAACGGCCCATCCTTGGCATCACCATACAACACGGCACCAATTACTTTGTTGTCTTCGATTACCACACGTTTGTAGATACCGCGTTTAGTATCTTTCATCACCAATGCTTCACTATTACGTCCACCAATGAAATCGCCCATAGAGAACAAATCAATTCCAGTCACTTTCAACTGGGTCGAAGTCAATGAGCCGCGATAGTACGACATACCTTTTTCAGCAAGATGAATCGCGCAGACTCGCGCTTGATCCCATAACGGCGCCACCAAACCGTAACAGATGTTGCGATGTTGAACACATTCGCCCACGGCGTAAATGCTCGGATCAAAGGTTTGCATTGCATCGTCAACGATCACACCACGCTCACAGCGCAAACCAGCTTCTTTCGCTAGTTCAATATTCGGACGAATGCCCGCCGCCATGACTACCAGATCTGCATGCAGCTGTGAACCATCATCAAAACGTACTTCACCAACACGTTCATCACCGACGATCTCGACAGTTTTCGCATTCATCTTGAAATTAAGTCCACGTTTCTCCAACGACGCTTTCAATAATTCTGCTGCCGCTTTATCCAACTGACGTTCCATCAATGAATCCAACAAGTGTACAACGGTAACATCCATGCCACGACGCTTAAGTCCATAAGCCGCTTCCAATCCTAATAGTCCACCGCCAATGACGACCGCGCGTTGATATTTTTTCGATGCGGCTAACATCGTGTCTACATCCTGCAAGTCGCGGAAGGTCACCACACCTTGAAGCTTGTTGCCTGGTATCGGAAGAATGATGGGATTAGAACCCGTGGCGAGTAACACACGATCATAGGGAAATACAGCACCCGATCTTGTTTTCACTACGCGACGTTTGCGATCAATAGAGATCGCCGGGTCATCACGATGTAGTTTGATGCCTTTCTCGTCATACCAACTCAACGGATTGATAATAATGTCGGCAATGGTTTTTTCACCAGACAATACCGGCGACAATAAAATTCGATTGTAATTGGCATGAGGCTCGGCACTAATCACCGTGATGTCATAAGCATTGGGTGCAAGTTGCAACAACTCTTCCACAGTGCGCATACCCGCCATGCCATTGCCAATCACGACCAACTTGCGACGACCGACTTTCTTAAGCGGTGTGCTTTGCAACCATACCTTGCCTTCCAACAAACGCACTGGATATGCAGCGATGGAGTTATCCGGATCTTCCAGACAACGCCCGGTGACTAATGAGTAATGATGTTTGTATATGGGCGAGGCAACAACGGGATCACCGCCCAAATCACCCACGATGCCGCGCGAAATAACATTGGCTTCACTGGCTGGATCGTAATTATCCACTGCAAACAGCATGTCATCGAAACGAAAAATAGCAATTTGCTTGCCATCCACTAACGCACATACTCCCGTTTGCGGCGTGATGTCATCAAACTCGCAGATGACTTTCCATTCAGCGCGTGTCTGCGTCGCACTCATACCGCCTCCTTGATCGACATGTTGAAGTAGTGGCCGCGCTCTTCACTATTGGCGGGACGAATCTGTCCGCGTTCTTCAACAAAGACAATATTGTTGTCTGTTTGATCGGAGTTAACGAAACTGCGAAAGCGCTTCAATGTCTCTGGCTCATTGATGGCTTTCTTCCATTCACATTCATACGTGTTCACAACATTGGCCATATCGGCTTCAAGTTCGGCACCGATGTTCAACTTGTCCTCAAGCACCACTTGTTTCAGATAGTCTAAACCACCTTCAAGATTTTCAAGCCATACTGAAGTACGTTGCAATCTATCTGCTGTGCGCACATAGAACATCAAAGTACGATCGATGTACTTGATTAATGTTTCCTTATCCAAGTCACTGGCCAGAAGATCCGCGTGACGTGGCTTCATACCACCATTGCCACACACATATAAATTCCAGCCTTTTTCAGTTGCAATCACACCGATGTCTTTGCCTTGCGCTTCGGCACATTCACGCGTGCAACCCGAGACTGCAAATTTTATTTTGTGCGGTGAGCGTAATCCCTTGTAACGATTTTCAAGTTCAATCGCCAAACCCACACTGTCTTGTACACCATAACGACACCAGCTTGAACCCACGCAGGATTTCACCGTACGCAATGCTTTCCCGTAAGCATGACCCGATTCAAATCCGGCATCGGTAAGCTCTTTCCAAATGAGTGGTAATTGATGAACTTGTGCTCCGAACATATCAATGCGCTGACCACCGGTGATTTTGGTGTACAACTTGTATTTGTCGGCAATGGCACCAATGGTGATCAATTGCGTGGGAGAAATCTCGCCACCTGCAATGCGCGGTACCACCGAATACGTACCATCCTTTTGCATATTGGCAAGATAGTAATCATTGGTATCTTGTAACTGCGCCTTATCGCGCTTTAACACAAAGTCGTTATAGATAGAGGCCATGATCGACCCTACTGAAGGTTTGCAGATATCACAACCACGACCATGACCATGCTTCTTGATCAACTCATCAAAAGTTTTTATTTGTCCGACTTTCACCAAGTGAAACAACTGTTGACGCGAGTAAGGAAAGTGTTCGCAGATATGATTGTTGACAGTGACACCTTTGCATTCCAATTCTGCTTTAAGAATCTGCCCAACCAGTGTGCTGCATCCGCCACATGATGTACCGGCCTTGGTATTTTTTTTCAACGCACCTAATGTCGTACAACCTGCATCGATCGCGGCGCATAACGCACCTTTACTGACGTTGTTGCAAGAACAGATTTGTGCGGAGTTCGGCAAGGCGCTCACGCCTATGGCCGCCGGTTTGGCAGCGCCTTCCATGTTCGGCAATATCAACTGTTCAGGATATTCCGGCAGTGGCATGGCATTGAGCATCATTTGCAACCAGTTGCCGTAGTCGCTGGCGTCACCCACCAAGATGCCGCCTAGTAGATACTTACCATCTTCACTTACCACCAACTTTTTATAGATCTGTTTGCGCTCATCGACAAATGAATAAGCACGTGCACCACTTAACTGACACAGTGCATCACCCAGCGATGCGACATCGACACCCATCAATTTCAACTTGGTGCTCATGTCAGCACCGGTGAATGATGTTTCCTTTTCCAACAGATGATTCACCACGGTTTGTGCCATTTGATAACCAGGTGCAACCAAACCGAAAATTTTTCCATTCCATAAGGCACATTCGCCAATGGCATAAATATCCGCATCGGAAGTTTGACATTGATTGTTAACCACAATGCCGCCACGAGGGCCCAACTCCAATCCTACTGCTTTGGCCAATGCATCTTGTGGACGAATACCCGCTGAAAACACAATCATGTCAGTTTCTAAAAAACTGCCATCAGCAAAAATCATTTTGTGCAGATATTTTTCGCCCGCGACAATTTCCTTGGTGTTCTTATTCAAGTGAACACCGACGCCCATAGATTCGATTTTTTTGCGTAACACCATGCCACCGGCATCGTCCAATTGCACTGCCATCAGGCGCGATGCAAATTCAACCACATGCGTTTCTAATCCTAAGTCCTTAAGCGCCTTTGCCGCTTCCAACCCAAGCAAGCCGCCACCAACGACCACACCTACTTTACTGTTCGCGCCTGCTTGCTTAATGGCTTCAAGATCTTCGATCGTGCGATATACAAAACAGCGTTCACGCTCACGCCCAGGAACCGGCGGTACAAATGGATAAGAGCCTGTCGCCATCACCAACTTGTCGTAAGCGAGTTCATGACCTTGAGCTGTACGCACCAATTTTTTTTCGCGATCGATGTGATTTGCACAGGCATTCAACTTCAAATCAATATTATTGCCGATAAAAAAATTATCTTTCACCAGTGATAAGTCTTCTGCAGACTTGCCGGAGAAAAACCCCGTCAATCCTACGCGATCGTAAGCAGGCCGCGGCTCTTCACACAGCACGGTGATGTCGAATTCGGAGTTAGCATCGACCAGCGATTCCAGAAAGCGATGACCCACCATGCCATTGCCAATCACCACGAGTTTTTGATTCACGCTCATATAAGTATCCTCAGTCGACTCACGCAGCTTCGTTCACAACGTTATTGCTAGCTAAGTTTCGCATTGCCAGTGCTGACGCATAAGCACGTCGTTCTTCACTCTTGTGTTCCTGACTGAAACGAATTGCGATGGCACACATAGAGCTGATCGCAACCAAGGTGCTCAATGTCAATAAACCTTGTTGAGTCGTTGCAGAACCTTTCATTAGAAATCCCGCCAACACCGCACCCACATTGCCGCCAGCACCGATAATGCCCGCAACGCCGCCTTTGGCTTTGCTATTGATAAATGGCGTAAGACTGTAAGTTGCGCCACAAGCCAGATGTGTAAAAAAACCAAAGACAAGCATGGCAATAAATGCAGCCTGTGCATCGGTGGACTTGGCAAACCATGTCAATCCCACACCTTCCGCTAAAATCAATACGAACAACCAGGTGGTACGTCCATCTAATCCTTTGTTGCGTGCGATCCAATCAGAGACGATGCCGCCGAACGCGCGCGCAAACAATGCCAACAAACCGAAACATCCGACATAGAGTCCAGCCGTTTTAATGTCGAGAGAAAAATGATCCACAAAGTAAATTGATGCGGTGTTGTGGATGGTGAGCTCTACGCCGAAACAAGCCGCATAGGTGACAAACAACATCCATACTCGATAATTACTGGCGGCAAGTTTGAAGCTGTCCCAGCCTTTGGTCGTTGGAACATACACAGCACCATCCAATGCGGTTGTATCCTTGGCGAATTTGAAATACACCACGGCCATGATCAGCATCATGATCCCCGGCACAAACATGGCAACGCGCCACCCCATGGATTGCTCTACACCGAAGTAAGTTATCGCAGTCACAATCAACGGCATCAATGCTTGAGTTGCCCCACCGCCTGCGTTGCCCCACCCTGCGGTTGCCGCGTTGGCAGTACCGACGACATTGGGTGCGAACATGATTGAGGTATGAAATTGCGTAATGACGAACGATGCGCCTATCGCGCCGATACATAAGCGAAAAAACAGAAAGCTCATGTAGCTGTGACTTAATGCAATGCCCATCACGGGAATGGCGCCCAATGCCAACAACCATGTATAAGTGAGTCGTGGACCAAAGCGATCGCACAACGGGCCAATGATCAAGCGTACAAAAATAGTGACGGCAACCGCGGCGATGTTGATGTTGGCAATTTGATCCTTGCTCAAGCCTAAATCATTACGAATGATGGGCATGAGTGGTGCGACAGCAAACCATGCAAAGAAACATACGAAGAAGGCCATCCAGGCAAGATGGAACACACGCATTGGCGTTGTGGAGAAACTCAGTAATCGAATGCGTGTCGCACGTTGATCCATTGATATATCACCTCAAGAATTAATTGGCCGAAAAAAACGCCGCATCAGTTCATCAGCCGGGGGAGCAAGATGAGTGATGGCGGCGTTGCCAAGTTTCACAACTAAATGTGGTCTAGCAGAGTTAGAGGGAGGAAGAGGTCAACCCTGCTATATTTAGTATTGCAATGCTTGTGCCAACATTGATTCGGCAGCGATTTTTGCGAAATCAGCGGGATTTATGCAGATTATCAATTGCACAGCTCAGACATGTGCATCGACACTGAACGCTGTGAGTGCAGCACATGATGACTGCGCACGCTTATTGTGCGATGCAATGGTTATGTCTGCCCAGCACTGGATCGGATGATCGTGGCACTTTTGTAGATACAGTTTTATTTTTCAACGCAATGTAAATGATGAGTATCATTATTAACAGGTAGACAATAGCGCTCGCCTGAGCTCCATTTATCTTGAGACTGTTGAAGGACGAAGAGGTCTTGCTCAGGTAAAAGAATGCTTCGATTGGCTCAGCATGAGCCGACGTCCGAGATCGGTAACTGTCGCGTTAATAAGAGCCTCAAATTAAGCTGAAGTTATATCCAAGACACATTTTCATCTAAGTATTTTTAAGAGCCTGCTTAAGCTTGGTCAATAAACTACCATGTACAGCAAGACTAAAGGGCGCGGCTGCATCCCAATCATACGTCCAGGGATGAGCATTACGAAGTTCGGGCACCTCATCGGCATAACGAGGAATGACATGCACATGCAAGGCCGGTTCAGTGTTACCAAACATGGCATAGTTGATTCGCACTCCACCTGTTACGGCAAGTACTGCGTCACCTAGCGTTGCCATATCTTTGAGAAACTGATCACGATGCGGCGATTCCATCGCATTCAGATGCGGCACCACGGGATCAGGCAATAATAATGAATATCCCTTGAGAAATTGCGAACCGCCCATGATTGCCCATCCCGATGGCATGGGCGCAATCATCAGTTCGTAATTGCCTGCGCGACAAGCTGCGACGATACGATGAATGGCCGTCGGATATGTGTTTTGAGAATTCATGCTTTTCCATAGTTCGAAAGGCTGTTTATATACGCGGTTCAGTGATAGTGGTTTAGACCACAGCTGACAACTGCAATGTAACCCGTCACAATGGCTGTTACAACAACTCAAGCCCAATAACTCAAACCGCTGCAAGTCGGTTATTGCGACATCGAATAACATCAAATCAGAAAAAGGGAATCCCTCATTATGAAACCACAAGAAATGATCGCTGCGCTGTCACAACGCATCATCAATTTTTGGCATGTCATTACGCCACCCATTATTAAAACATTGCGTGCTGTATTGGGGAACATGAACTGGCAACCACCCGCTTGGATAAACTGGGTCAGAAAGCGTGTGATTCAAGCTATCACCGCGGTTGTAACCTATCTACGTAATCGCCCACGTCATGCTGCCATTGTCAGTGGCAGCGTGCTACTTGGCATGGCACTGCTTGTCGTTGGCTGGCGATGGTATCAGGCACAACCCAAGCCACTTGAAGTTTCCTTCACCGTCAGTCGTCCCGCCATTACCTGTTACAGCTGCGAACCTCCGGGCAAGCCCAATGCGCTACACATACAATTTGACAATTCAGTGGCGCCAGTGGAACTCTCTGGCCATGTATTGGATTTGAAGAAATCGCATATCAGCATCGATCCGCAGATCGCGGGAGAATGGCGCTGGGAAGATGATCACACGTTAACTTTTCAACCCGCTGTCGACTGGGCTGTAGGACAAAATTATGAAGTCTCCATCGCACGCAAAGGTGTCGTGGCACCACAAATAAGATTGCAAAAATATTCTTTCGAATTCGAAAGCGCCGCTTTTGCTGCGCACATCAACAACACCGAGTTCTATCAAGATCCCGAAGTGGCCGCCAACAAAAAAGTGGTGGTCAATGTAAAGTTTACGCACGCGGTCGATCCAGAACGTTTTGAAAAACGCATTGCCATAAAAATGTTCAGTCGCGAAACGGACACGCGTGAAATCGAAGTGACGCCTCCACACTACACAGTGGTGTACGACAAATTAAAACTCAATGCCTTTATACATTCAGACAAGTTAGATGTTCCGCCTAAAGCAGGTCGATTGGAAATCACTATTGATAGTGGCTTGCAGGCCGCACGCGGTGGCAACAAAACCAACAACCCATTACATAGCAGTGTTGATGTTCCTGGTCTTAATAGTTTAAAAATAAATGCGGTGTCGTTGAACATCGCACGCGATGAACGTAACGAACCCCAACAAGTATTAACCATCAATGCGTCGCACTCAGTGCTGGAACGCGATATGCCTGCAAAGGTTAAAGCTTGGCTATTGCCGGAAAAAAACCCTGATACCAAGCGGCAGGCGGAGTATGAAAAATATAATCATGGTAGACCGTACCCCTGGAATAAAACCAATGTCACGCCTGAAGTAATTGCTGCAGCGACACCTTTGGAGCTGAAACAAGATCCAGGTGAATTGGAGCATTATGAGATTCATGGCTTTCGTTATCACGCACCTCCAGGACGAATGATGTATGTACGTGTTGAGCAGGGTTTAAAATCCTTCGGTGGTTACATACTGGGTAACAGCGTTGAAAATATTTTGACGGTACCCGAATTTCCACGTGAACTACAATTACTGCATCAAGGCTCATTACTGGCGTTATCAGGTGATAAGCATGTAACCTTTTTCAGTCGCAATGTTCCAGCAATCAAACTCGATATCGGTCGTGTGCTCCCCAAACAAATTCAATACTTGGTTACACAGACCATTGGCAGCTTCACTCAACCTGCATTTCAAAGCTTGGCATTTAAAGATACAGATATTACCGAGCATTTCAGTAAGATAATCAAACTACCCGCCACCGCACCAGGGGAATCTCATTATGAATCCGTAGACCTCAGCGAATATCTTGACAATGAAGGCGAACATCGCGGCATGTTCCTGTTACGCGCTCAAGCTTGGAATGCAGATAACGATCAACCCGTCAGTGGTGGTGAAAGCCAATGGAATAACGCCAGTGCTTATAATCTTTCGGACACGCGCTTGATTGTGGTCACCGACCTAGGAATGTTGGTGAAGCGTGCTAATGATGGATCGCAAGATGTATTCGTGCAATCCATCAAAACTGGCGAACCCGTTGCAGGTACCACGATTGACATACTGGGCCGCAATGGTTTGACAGTGATGAGTGAAGTCACCGGCAACGATGGCCATGTGCACTTTGGAGATTTGCGCCAACTTCGCAATGAACGTCAAGCGGTTGTGTATCTGGCGCACCGCAGTGGTGATAGTTCTTTCATGCCGGTTGAACAACGCGACCGCATGCTCGATATGTCACGCTTTGATGTGGGTGGTGTAGAAAGCAGCACAGATCGCAATGCACTGACGGCTTATGTATTTTCTGATCGGGGTCTGTATCGTCCCGGTGAAACTATTCACGTCGCCAGCATTATTCGCAGTCAAGATTGGAGTCGTTCATTGCGTGGCGTACCGATGATGCTCGAAGTCACCGATCCACGCGGTACGGTCATTCGTCGCGAAACATTTGCGCCGGGTAGTGCAGGCTTCAGTGAAATAACGCAAGACACCAAGATTAGTTCACCAACCGGTACCTACACTTTCTCCATTACTACCGTACGCAATGGCGATGCTGATAATGTGATCGGTTCGACCACGGTAAAAGTCCGCGATTTCCAACCTGATCGTTTGCGCATGAATGCTCACTTCTCCAATACATTGTTGGAAGGTTGGGTTTCACCCGACAAACTGGCTGCAGAAGTTCAACTCAATAATTTATTCGGCACGCCCGCACAGCAACGTCGTGTAACTGCCACGATGACACTCAGCCCAGCGTTACCGGCATTTCGCAATTTTGCAGACTATCAATTCTATGATCCACAATACGCAAAGGAAGGTTTCAGCGAAGAACTCAGTGAGGCGCAAACCGATGATCAAGGCCATGCATCGTTGATTTTGAATTTGCAACGTTTTGCACGCGCTACTTATCGTGTGCATCTGTTGACACAAGGATTTGAAGCTGATGGCGGACGTGGTGTGAGTGCTGAAACAACGCAATTAGTTTCCAACATGCCCTACTTGGTCGGTTACAAAGCCG
>JAICKZ010000065.1 GCA_025927665.1 Steroidobacteraceae bacterium
CGCGCGGATCATGGCGCTTACGATCATCAATGGATCGAGAGAATCCAATTGTGCATGTTCTGCATTTTCTAATGCCAGCAAAGGAACAAAGGCAAGATCTTGAAACAATAGAATTCCAACCGCGAGTCGTCCATGTGTGCGATTGACTTCCAATTGTTCGGTCAATTGTTTCACAACGATGGCGGTAGACGACATTGCTAGTGCGCCACCGAGTACGATGCTGATCAGCCACGACACACCAAGCCAATGCGCAATCGCTGCAATCAAGGCTGTTGTCACCAATACTTGTGCGCCACCTAGGCCGAACACTTGCCAGCGCATGGCGACCATGCGTGGAAATGAAAACTCCAATCCCAAAGTGAATACCAGAAACACCACGCCGTACTCAGCCATGATGCGAGTAGTGTCAGCGCCCGCGACGCTCAGTGCGGCCGGTCCCAATAACATTCCAACCGCAAGATAACCCACAATCGGCGGCAATTTTAATCGACGCAATAACGTTACCACCAACACCGAGCTGGCAAGCAGGATAAGCAATTGTCCAAGCGCATTCGAGTGCATGTCGGGAGAGTATGCGATCCAAGCTCCAAAGGTAAGAGTGGGGTTGCAAACGTTGGCAACTAATGCCAAATATCCTGATCGCTGTTAAGCTCGCGAAATGCTTAACGCAGAAATAAAACAAGGCGAGTTATCAATTCGGTTAACGGACCATTGGTCGGTAGATCGTCTTGAAGCGATTGAAGCGGCATTGGCGACGCTGCCTAACTCGGATGTGTCTTCGGTGAACGTGGATTGCAGCGCGTTGCAGCACTCTGATTTGGGTCCGATGTGGTTGTTGCATACTGCGATGACTGGGTATGCCGATAAAGGTGCGCGTCTTCAATACACACCGAGCATGCCTGAGCATTTTGCGTTCTTGAATGACTTACATACACACACAGGTTCAGCCAACGTTGCACATGAAGCGACGTTGTTGTGGCCCGAACAAGTCGTCGCGACTTTCGGCAAACGTGCAGTGGAATTAGGGCGCCATGCGTTGGGACATCTCGATCATTTCGGACGCATTATTGCCACCGAAGCGGCGGCATTGCGTCATCCAAAAAGTTTTCGTCCCGCCTCCATTGCGCGCCATGTTTATGAAACCGGCATCGCGGCGATTCCCATCGTTGCGTTGATCGCATTTTTTGTCAGTGTCATTATTGCTTATATCGGCGCCAGTCAATTGCGAAGTTTTGGCGCGACGATCTATACCGTTAATTTAATTACCGTAGGCGTGCTGCGCGAGCTCGGTGTGTTGTTGACGGCAGTCATCGTTGCAGGCAGATCGGGCAGTGCGTTTGCTGCTGAGATCGGTGTGATGCAATTGAACGATGAAGTGGATGCGTTGAAATCGATTGGTATCAATCCAATGGAAGTGTTGGTAGTACCGCGCGTTGTCGGTTTGATCATTGCGTTACCTTTGCTTACCGTGATTGCCGACGCCATGGGTCTTGCAGGCGGTGCTTTGTTGTCAAGTTGGTTGTTGGATATACCGCTGCCGCAATATATAAACCGAGTTCAGGATTCATTGGCGTCCAGCACTTTTTGGGTGGGTATTATTAAAGCGCCGGTATTTGCATTACTCATTGGCATGATCGGCACTTATCGTGGTATGCAAGTACGCGATTCATCACGTGAACTCGGGCGACTCACTACAACAGCGGTGGTTGAATCCATTTTCATGGTGATTTTTGCAAATGCCATATTTGCCATTATCTTCGTAGAGATAGATTTTTGAGCGCCGACAACGTTATTGTTTCCGTGCGCGGTGTGGTTAATCGCTTCGGTGATCAAGTGATTCACGATGGCGTTGATGTGGACGTAGTGCGCGGTGAAGTATTGGGTATTGTCGGTGGCTCGGGTAGCGGCAAATCAGTACTGCTGCGTACTATTTTAGGATTGCAGAAACCCACCACCGGGCAAGTGTTGATTGAAGGAGCAGACATCACGGCTATGTCGGAGCGTCAACTGTTGAATGTAAAACGTCACTATGGCGTTACCTTTCAACACGGTGCGTTATTCAGCTCCATGACCATCGCTGACAATATTCAATTACCGATGCGTGAATTTTGCAATCTTAAACAAAGCACGCTCGATGAATTGACCAAGCTGCGACTGAATATGGTGGGACTGCCCTTGTCAGCGGCCACTAAATTGCCGTCACAACTTTCCGGCGGCATGATCAAGCGTGCGGCGCTGGCGCGTGCGTTGGCATTGGATCCGCAACTTCTGTTTCTCGACGAGCCCACGGCCGGTCTTGATCCCATTTCTGCCAGCGAATTTGATCATCTGGTGAGTTATTTACAAGATAGCTTGAAATTGACTGTGGTGATGATCACGCATGATTTGGATAGCTTGTTGACGATTTGTGATCGCGTTGCAGTATTGGTTGACAAGAAAATCATAATCGATACGCTCAGCGGTATCATGAATAATACCAATCCATGGATTCACGAATATTTCCACGGTGCGCGTGCACGCGGAGTGGCGGCATGAAATCTGTTGATATAACTTTTTCTGACGCAGGAGTCCAATAACATGGAACGTGATGCCAATTATATTGCGGTTGGTGCGTTCACCTTGCTGGTTATGGCGATGGCCGTTGGCTTTGTCATGTGGTACTCCGATAGTGGCGATCGCCGTGAATACACCCCGTATGAGATTTATTTTTCTGGCAGTGTTGCTGGCTTGAGCGAAGGCAGCGCGGTGCGTTATTTGGGCGTGGATGTGGGTACGGTGCGACGCATCACACTTAGTAAAGAGCGACCCGATAGCGTGAAGGTATTGGTCTCGATTGACTCAACTGCACCTATATCGGGTAACACACGCGCCAGTTTGGGCTTACAAGGTATTACTGGCTTGCTGTTTATCAATCTTAAACAGGTAAATGGTGTTGATGGTGAGTTGCATACCGGTGACAAGTATCCAGTGATTGAATCGCAATCATCGGACATCGATGCTTTCCTTGCCAGCTTGCCGGAATTGGCCGGGCGCGTCACCGCAGTGATCGACAACGTCAATAAAATATTTTCCGACGAGAATGTCAAAGCGCTGAACGAGACATTGGGCAATCTGCGTCGTGCCAGTAGCAACTTGCCGCGCGCCAGTGAGCAATTTCAAACACTGATGAGTGAACTAACCGATACATCGAATGAAATCAAAGCCGCAGCGACCAGTGTCAATGGCTTAATGAACGATGTGCGCCCCAATGTTCGCGATGCAGTGAGTAAGCTTGACGCCATATCAACGCAGTTAGCCACCACGACTGCACGACTCGATCATTTCATGGCCAGTAGTGAAGCACCCATGACGCACTTCACTGAACACGGCATGTTTGAAATAGAGCGTATGTTGCGTGACGTACGTTCTGCCGCCAGTGAGTTCCGTGAACTATCGCGTTCATTAAAACAAACGCCTTCGCAATTACTGTTTGAAAAACCGGAATCGGGAGTGGAGATCAAGCCGTGAGGATTTTTATCAAACTGTTTTTGCCTTGCATGCTGATCATGTCAATTAGCGCCTGTAATACTAGCGATATTCTGCAAAGCAAAGTTGCAGAACCTCAAGTATATGTGATTAAACCGGAAGCGGTGGGTACCGCTCAAGTCGCATTTAGTTCGCAATTGGCAATTGCCTTACCCTCGGCTTCGCCGGGACTGGATACTGATCGTATTGCCGTGTTACGCGATGGCAATCATCTCGATTATTACTACGGAGCGCGATGGGGTGTTGCTGCGCCACGAGTGATTCAGGCATTTGTCGTATCGTTACTGCAATCGCAACAAGGATTTAGGAATGTCGTTGCCGAAAACGCGCGTGTGGATGCCGATTACTTGCTCGAGATTTCACTAATCGATTTTCAAGCTGAATATATCAATACGAATCTGCCGGCGATACATGTCACGTTGACTGCCAACTTAGTTGATGTCAAACAACGCAAGTCGTCATCACTATTACGCGCATCTGCGGTTGTTAACGCCAAAGACAATCGATTGGGTGCAGTGGTCAATGCATTCCAATCGGCTTTGCAACAAGCCAGTATAAGCTTGAGCGAGCAGATCACTGTAAGCATGGGCAAGTACCCATGAGCGATTTTATACGCTTACCAGTGGAAGCAGTATTGGTGAAATTCTGGATAACGGCACAATGTAATCATTAAGCGATAGCTTCGCGATGGTGATTGCTTTAATCCTGCGCACAATCCTTGTCTCCAGAAAGCAGTAGCTCTAATTGCTTATTCGAATCTCATAGATTACTGGTTAAGCAATTGCATCTTCGGTGGATATTTTTTCAACCAGAGATATTATCAAACGATGTTCTAGAGCAAGATGCTCAATAGCTAATTGATGAAAGCTTATTTTAAAATCGCGTTGGTGCTTGTTGCAGTTACTTGTGTTTGGCTGTACTTCAAGTGGGTGCAATTTAGGTGTGAAACCACTGACACGATTACACTTACAGGAGATATCACGCCAAAGACCTTTGTTGTTGCAAGAGAATATCTGGTAAGTTCTAAGGCCTTGAATAAGACCTTCATTGTTACTTCTTCAGGCGGGGGTGATGCCGAAACAGCACTTGCCTTAGGAAAGTTGATTCACAAATATAATTGGAACGTTGAAGTTATCGATCTTTGTGCATCTTCCTGTGCCAATTTTATTTTTCCAGCCGGAAGAGTGAAGTATCTCAATCGCAGTGCATTACTTCTTTATCATGGCGGGCCTCATCAATCCAATTTATTAGAGTTTGTAAAGAATATTGATACCACGATAGCAAGAAAAGGTTCGATAGTTGTACCAAAAGAAATTGGTCGAAAAAACATGGAAGGTCAACTTCATATAAGCATTGAAAAAAATGAAGAATCGGCTGCGAAGGAGGTACACCAATTTTTAGGGATTTCAGATCATATAATTATGAGTGAACAACTACAAAAATTGATAAGCATGTCAGATGAGTTCTATAAAGAGCTAGGTGTGAATGTGCTATTGCCAACATATGGGCAGATTGGCGAGTATGAATCCACATACAAGTCATATAAGTATGATGGATTTGCTTATTCTTTAGAGTCGCTGCGCCGATTGGGTATAAATAATATTCAGCTAAGAAGGGGAGAATGGCATCCGGAGTTGAACCCGGTATATAAGGATATTTATCAAGTTACTTATCCATAGGGGTTAAACGGCATATTGCCATGTATGATCACCATGAAAGTCAATCCTCTTGAACAAACGGCGGCCACAAACTACAAACTAATCACCAATGTAGTGGTACCTAGGCCTATCGCCTGGGTCACATCAGTCAATGATTCCGGCGTTGTCAATCTTGCACCGTTCAGTTTTTTCAACGCAGTCAGTGGCAATCCGCCGTATATTATTTTCAGCGTGGGATTAACAGATTCAGGTGAGCAGAAAGATACTGCAAGAAATGTTACTCGCAACGGCGAATTTGTTGTCAACATGATCACGGAAGAACTGCTTAACGCGATGAATATGAGTGCCGCGGGTTTTCCGCCGGATGTAAGTGAACTGGAAGCAACCGGTTTGCATGACGCACCATCTGAAAAAATCAATGTGCCGCGTGTTGCAGAAGCGCAGGTCAGCATGGAATGTCGCTTACATACTCCATTGGCGTTGGGTACGAATACATTGCTCGTCGGTGAAATCGTCATGTTTCATATTGCCGATCATTTAATTGGACCAAAACTGCATATCAATGGATTTACACCCATTGGTCGCATGGGCTCGCCTTCGACTTATTGTCGGACCACAGATCGATTTGAGTTGCCACGACTCAGCTATGAACAGCTTATTAAGAAATAAACAATAAAATCATCGTCTCAGGAGCATCGAGACAGTGCGTCACTTCAATAAAAGCAGCGCTGGCTGCGACGATAACATCTGTCGGTACCGCATGAGTGAAGCCACCAGCATCCCATGCGACTCATGCTTTATCTCATAGATTACTTGCTGTCTGAATTCATCAACTTCGCGGTATGAGTAACTTCCTCGGTAAAAGCTCTCAGGCTTTCATGTTGATCGCGCCAAGTTTGATAAGGTTGCTCATCTGTTGGCAGGTTGGCGGCTGCAATGCGTAATGTTTTTGCTGCGGCGAGAGTTTCAAGTTGCGGCAGTGAGATTTCGTAATAACTTTCACTTACACTGGAAGTGTAGTGCTTGAAGGCGGTGTCGCTCAGGTGCAGCATCGCGTGATTTTGTGTGTAACGTTTGAAAGTAAGCGGTTGATCATCTGCCCAAATGACTAATGTCGAAAAATCCTCAAATATTCTGGATTGCTCAAGTATAGGACGAGTGACCGTGCTCCATTCCATTAGGCAAAGATACTGATGACGTGTGCCTGTTTGGTTAATCTCGAAGGCGCCCAGGTCGATAAAATCATATATGCTTACATCTATCTGTATATCTTTGCGATAGAACGTCCAGGGTTTTTGCTGTGCAGTGACAGCGACGGCCGTGCGTTCATCCACCCAACTGCGTACACCGGAACTGGTTGTGCAGGCTCCAAGCAGCATGGTTGTAGCAACAAATAGCAGAACAGTGATGAGTGAGGTAAATCGATAAATTGTATGGCAAGGCATGGTGATGAATGTCTAATGGGAAATAAGAAGGGATAAGGCACCGACCGCGAACGAGTTTTCCATTTTCGACTGCGGCATATTGCGAATATTTATGTCACTATGTATGGGTCAAGGTTCAATTATCGCGCATATTATTTATGAAACTGCAACAACTTCGATACTTGGCTGCTGTAGCCCAGAATGGGTTGAATATTACCGCTGCCGCAGAAAAATTGCATACCTCTCAACCGGCGGTAAGCAAACAATTAAAATTGCTGGAAGACGAGTTGGGATTCAACATTTTTGTACGTAGCGGACGGACATTAACCAAGATTACGCCCGCTGGGCAGAAGGTCATTGAACGTGCGCTGCATATATTGCGTGAAGTGCAGAATATCAAGAGTATATCAGCCGATCTGAAAGATGAAGATCGCGGTACCTTGTCCATTGGTACCACCCATACTCAGGCGCGCTATGTCTTGCCTTCGGTTATTCAACAGTTTCGTACCAAGTACCCCAATGTAGATCTGCATCTGCATCAAGGTACATCGGAGCAGATTGCTGAAATGGCAGCGCTGGATCGAATTGATGTCGCAATTGCTACTGGCTCGCATGATTTGTTTCGCAAGTACGTATTAGTGCCCTGTTATCAATGGTATCGACGCTTGGTGGTACCGGTCAGTCATCCTTTGGCACAAATCAAAAAGCCGACGTTGAAGCAAATCGCACAATATCCCATCGTTACTTATGTGTTCAGTTTCACCGGTCCATCATCATTGCAACAGGTTTTTTCCAAAGCGGGTTTGCCCTTGAATGTGGCGTTGACCGCCCGTGATGCAGATGTGATCAAGACTTACGTGCGACTTGGTTTTGGTGTGGGCATTGTCGCCGATGTTGCAGTTGATCCCAAGGAAGATAGAGATTTAGTGGCCATCGACGCATCTCACCTGTTTCCCATTCATACGACGTGGATTGGTGTTTCACGTGACGGAGTATTGCGTCGCTATATGTATGATTTCATGCAATTGCTTGCGCCGCACCTCAATCGCCGCTTGATTGATCGCGCTTGCAATACGCAGTCACAAGAAGAAGTGGACGCTTTATTCACAGACGTTGCATTGCCGTTAAAATAGACCGATGGGTTGATACACTTTCTAGTTGCGTTGTTGTTTGACATTTCAGCATTCAACTACAAGCATGCAATTGAATTTCTATTGTGGAGAAGTACATGCCGAGGGTCTCTTTAACTTTCATACGTTGGTTGTTACTTGTTTTTTTGGGCGGTCTCACCATATCTGCATGTCAACCCAGTACTGCAGGTTCAAAGAAAGTAATAGAGCTACTCAATGTATCGTACGACCCGACGCGTGAATTATATGAGAACGTAAATAAAGCCTTCGCCGCACAGTGGCTTGCCAAGACCGGGCAGGAAATTAAGATCAAGCAATCGCATGGTGGGTCGGGTAAACAGGCTCGTTCAGTCATTGATGGTCTGCAAGCGGATGTAGTGACCTTGGCAATGGAAACTGATATTGATGCCATTGCTAGCAAAGCAAAGTTGTTGTCCTTGGACTGGAAGTCACGTCTACCTGCAGACAGCTCGCCGTACACTTCGACCATTGTGTTTCTGGTGCGTAAAGGAAATCCAAAAGACATTAAGGATTGGAATGATTTGATTAAACCCGGCGTCACCGTTATTACACCCAATCCAAAAACTTCTGGTGGCGCGCGTTGGAATTATCTTGCGGCCTGGGCTTGGGCGTTAAAGCAACCCGGTGGTGATGAAGCTTCGGCACAAAAATTTATTGAGAAGCTTTATAAGAATGTGCCGGTACTTGACAGTGGCGCTCGTGCGGCTTCAACTACCTTTGTACAACGTGGCATTGGTGATGTGTTGATCGCGTGGGAAAATGAAGCGTTTCTGGCAATCAAGGAATTTGGCGCTGACAAACTGCAAATCATTGCGCCTTCTATCAGCATTCTGGCGCAACCTTCGGTTGCAGTGGTGGATAAAAATGTATTGCGTCACGGCACACGCGATGTGGCGACGGCTTATCTTGAGTTTCTGTACAGCGATGAAGGTCAGGATATTATTGGTAAAAATTTTTATCGCCCTACTAGCGCGAAAGCGTTGGAAAAGTTCAGCGGCTTATTTCCAAAAATCAATACATTGGTCACGATCAATGATTTTGGTGGTTGGCCAAAGGCGCATGCCAAACATTTTGCTGATGACGGTGTGTTCGACAAGATTTATAGTGAACAGCATCATTAGATTTGTAACTTCTGATCTATCTGTATGTCGAGTGAGTCCTATCAACAAATTTATACCGTGGTTAGCATGATTCCTAAAGGGAAGATTGCAACCTATGGTCAAGTAGCAGAGCTGGCCGGATTGCCACGTCAGGCGCGTCTGGTAGGTTATGCGCTTAATAGTTTGCCCAAAGGCAGTCGTATACCATGGCAGCGTGTGATTAATGCACAAGGCAAAGTCAGCTTACGTTCCGAGGGTGGTGATTCTGATAATCGACAGGCAAAGTTACTTAAGCGTGAAGGAGTGCGATTTAATCAACGAGGCGCGATTGACCTAAATGAATATCGTTGGCAACCGGGTTAATGGGTAAGTTGTGCCGTGAGAACGAGGATCCAGTAAAAATATTCCTTGTCTATTAGATTCTCGTCTTCGCGGAGTGACGAGTAACCATGTTTTACTTGCGCCAGTGAGATTTATTTACAAAGCTATCAGTCTTGTTAGTGAGAGAGTTATGCAACTTTATATTGGCAACAAGAATTATTCCTCATGGTCCATGCGGCCATGGCTGTTACTTAAGCAATTTGAAATTCCGTTTGAAGAAATCATGGTGCGCTTCGATGCGTTCACCCCAGAATCACAATTTAAACAACGCATTAACAAAATTACACCGACTGGACGTGTGCCAGTATTGGTTCATGATGAACTGGTTGTATGGGATACGTTCGCCATCGTTGAAACGCTCGCGGAGCTGTTTCCACAGTTGGCGCTATGGCCGCGTAATATAGCCGCGCGTGCGCGTGCTCGCAGCATCTGTGCGGAAATACATTCGGGTTTCACTGCATTACGCAACCATTGCCCCGTCAATATCGAAACTACTTTTCCTGAAGTAGGTGCACGATTGATGCAAGAGAACAGCGATGTTCAAACAGATTTAAAACGCATTATCAGCATGTGGCAAAGCGCATTGAGCCAAAGCAAAGGCCCATTCTTGTTTGGGGATTACAGCATTGCTGATGCGTTTTATGCGCCCGTCGTCACACGTATTCGCACCTATGTTTTACCTGTACCAGAAGATGTTGCTGCATACTGTCAACGCATTTTTGATACCAACAGCATGCGTACCTGGGTTCGCGATGCACTGGAGGAAAAGCAATATGTGGCCGAAGATGAACTTTATCGCAGTAAGCGGGATTGAATGCGATCTTCGTGGACTCAACTAATCTGCGATCCAACTTTTTGATCTGTCGATCGTGCAATTGCGAAAAAGCTATCAACGTTGTGATTGAGCCGATCAACGCGAACAATATATCGGATTGCGCATCCCAAGGATCACCTTGTGTGCTCGAAAACTCGTCCGCACCTTGATCCATCGATAAGCCGCACTCCACTCCACAGGCTTGTAAGTTGCACCAATTGCAAGCGCAATACATACCACGATAAACGCGAGCATCTTGCGACTGTGTATATAATTTCTGCGAATCATTATCTCGCGTGTAATCAGGGTCGGAACAAAACTTTAAAAAATGACCTGTCTTGTCCCCAAGTGTCGAACATGCGTGATTGTGGATGGTAAAGACCTAAGAATAGTGCGGTATCTTTTTTATATATGGCTTGCACGTAAGCATTGTATATATCAATAACATTAAAATTTGTATTGCTCATGCTACGCTCAAACGCAGCCATAAGATTAAAAGACATCATCAGAGTGTAGAATGGTTTTATTAGAATTATTCTACTATCAACTTATATCCGGCAGCGGCGGTTTGTAACAGTTGTGGTATCGCAGGATCTATTTCAATTTTCTGTCGTACTCGATGTACGAGTTGTTTTAATAATTGACGATCACCTGCGCCTTTGTGTCCCCACACTTGTAATAATAATCGATCAGAGCTGACGGTATGACCAGCATTGGCAATTAGCATTTGCAATAAACGAGTTTCAAGCTTGGTGAGACGAATGGTTTCTTTACTGCCGACTTGCACACTGTATTCATCCACATCCAGTTTGATTCGGCCCGATGTCATCGGTGCGGTATTCGCTTCGATGCCAGCGCGACGCAATAAGGCTTTTACTCGTGCAATTAGAGTACGTGGACTAAATGGCTTGTTAAGATAATCATCGGCACCCAGCTCCAATGCTTTGACCAGGTCTTCTTCTTCGCCGCGTACCGTCAGCATCATCACAGGTACACGTGATTGCTCACGAATTTTTTCGCACACTGCAAAGCCATTTGCGCCGGGCATGTTGATATCCAATACGACTAGATCAGGGGATTCGTTTTTGAATAATTGCAATGCAGTGATGCCATCACTGGCTTTGACTACCGCAAAGCCTGACTGTGTCAATGTAAAAGCAATTAACGCGAGCAAGTCGTGATCATCATCGGCAAGTAATATTTTCATTTATAAATAATACTCACAAATACAATTGATCGCTCACGACTGTACAAACTCTTCTGGCAACTTCGCGATGGGCAATGGCAGAGTCACTACGAATCGAGTACGCCGCTCTGCGGTGCGTTCGGCTCGAATGGTGCCGCTATGACGATCGACAATGGACTTTACGATCCACAAACCCAGTCCCAATCCACCGGGTTCAGGTTCATGCGCGGCACCACGAGTGAAACGTTCAAAGATGGAATGTAAACTGGTGTCGGCAATGCCAGGGCCTTCGTCTTCCACCCAGATAAACAACTCCGGGCCGTACAAATGTGCGCCGATGCGAATGGTGCTGTAATCGGGTGCATACTTGTTGGCGTTGGCCAGCAGATTGACAAACACCTGCGTGAGGCGCACTTCGTCGCCTTCAACATGCGGTAGTTGATCGGACACATCAATTTCAAGTTTCTGAAAACGTTGCGTCAATAAAGTACCAATTAGATTTTGGGCTTCTTCGACAACTTCGTGCAACGCGACGCTTTGGGTGCGAATAGAAAGTTGTCCTGATTCAATGCGAACACTTTCCAATAAATTATCTATCAAACTGGTCAAACGTTGCGCGCCACGTTTCAGCGACATGACGAGACTTCGAACTTGGTCGGGCTCGTAGTCATCAAGGCCATCAAGCAATAACTCAATGCTGGCAAGTTGTGCGGATAAGGGAGTGCGAAATTCATGCGAGATGTTTGCAAGCACTGAATCGCGCGCGCGACGAATGGATTCCAATTCGGTTTCATCGCGCATCACTTGTACTTGAATGCCATCGACTATTCCCGAGCTGGTGATGATGGTTGTCTTCATGACTCCATTGCCACCTGCGCTCAATCGCTCACTCGCTTGAGCGTGATTAGTGCCGCGTGCTTGTACGATGGGACACTGCGCAGTATCGCAAGGTTTATTGCCTTGCGCATCGGTGCATGGTTTCAAGATATCGCCGCAAAATTTCCCTATTGCTTGAGTGCGGGTAACATCCAACATACGTATACCTTGCGGATTGATGTAGGTGATCAGACGATTCTTGTCGACCGCAAACACCCCTTCGGTTGTGCCTTCCAACACAGCCG
>JAICKZ010000322.1 GCA_025927665.1 Steroidobacteraceae bacterium
CATATGGGACCACGCCAATTGGAATTACCGCCCAATTGATCGGAATCTGATTCGCCGGGTGTGTAATGTACATCGTAATATTGCCCATCCAGTTGCAGATGAAAGGGTTCTGCGGCATGTGCTTTGGATAGTGAACGAATGCCATAAGGCGAGAGAAACTCATTTTCATCAAGCAATCGTTTCAGTAAGCGTTCCAGGCGTGAACGACGCAGCAATGACAACAAGCGGCGCTCACCACGTCCTGGCTTGTATGCATAGCTTAGGAGTGAAGCCATGTCGGGTCGATGATTTAGATACCAGCGCATACGCGATGAAAAGTCTGGCAATTTGGCAAGCTCTTCGGGTTCCAAAGTTTCTGCAGCGAATAAAGGAATGACGCCAACAATGGAACGTAATCTAATGGGCACGGATTGCCGATCATGTAACTTCAATACATCGTAAAAAAAACCATCCATATCGTCCCATAGTCCATTGCCATCATTGATCTTGCGATCCATTGCCTCGGCAATTTGCATAAAATGTTCAAAGAACTTGGTGGCAATATCTTCATACACTTTGTCGTGCATCGCCAGTTCCAGTGCAATACGCATTAAATTGAGCGCATACATTGCCATCCAAGCCGTACCATCCGCTTGATTGATGCAGTCGCCTGGCGGAAGTGCCTTATTGCGCTCTATCGCACTAATATTATCCAGGCCTAGAAAACCACCTTGAAAAATATTAAGGCCATGCAGATCGCGACGATTGACCCACCAGGTGAAGTTAAGCATCAACTTGTGAAACACACGTTCAAGAAAATTTAGATCGCCACTATCACCTCGTTGTTTGCGATCGATCTGGAAGACACGGTAGGCGGCCCACGCGTGCACGGGTGGATTGGCATCGCTGAAGTTCCATTCGTAGGCAGGCAATTGACCGTTTGGGTGTAAGTACCATTCACGCGTGAGTAATAACAATTGTTTTTTTGCGAAGCCTGCATCAATCAACGCAAATGAAATGCAATGAAAAGCAAGATCCCACGATGCGAACCATGGATACTCCCATTTATCAGGCATGGACAATACATCTGCAGTGTTGAGATGTGTCCAATCGAGATTGCGTCCATGAGCGCGCGTCGGCGGTGGTGCTATCTGTGTTTCATCGCCCTTGATCCAAACGGGAACGTCAAGATGATAAAACTGTTTATTCCAAATCATGCCGGCAAAGGCCTGACGTTGAATGATGCGATGTTCGGAGTCATCCATTCCAACTTGACTGCCTGCATAAAATTCATCAGCGGCTTCACGTTGCCGCTGCAAGGCAGTATCGAAATCAGCAAAAGGTTTGAGTTGTTCGTGACGCGATAAACGTAAACGTAACTCTATTGTTCCTTGTGCAGGTACATTGAGGTGATACCACGCCGCGGCCTTGGTGCCGGTCTGTTCGGGATTAATCGCTTGTGTTTTTCCAGATACAATATACTCATGGAAAGCATCCTTCACATAGGCCGATGTATTGGATGTGTCCCAAAGTTTTTCATTATTGGTTTCGTTATTGGTGAACAACAACTTTGGTTTACAAACGGTATCGTCCGCGTACAGATAGTAAAGACCTAATGTTGAATGATGGACTTCAATTGCCGCCTGATCGCTCTTGCCCAAATCAGGTTTGTAAGCATCATAAGTCCAGTTCCAGGTATTGCGTAACCATAGTTGTGGCAATACATGAAGTGGTGCGGCTTCATCACCGCGATTGCATATCGTAATCAGCATCAATGTGTCATTTTCTTGCGGTTGTGCATATTCAACGAACACGTCAAAGTAACGGCTTTGGTTAAAAATGCCGGTATCAACAAGTTCATATTCCGGTTGCTTGCGAGTGCGTCGACGATTTTCGTCAAGCAGTTGTTGATAAGGGAAAGCTGCTTGCGGATACTTGTAAAGCATCTTCAGATATGAATGATCCGGTGTTGCATCAAGGTAGTAGTAAAGTTCTTTGACGTCTTCGCCATGATTGCCTTCTTCATTCGTAAGGCCATATAGGCGCTCTTTAAGCATGACATCGCGACCATTCCATAACGCCAATGCAAGGCATAAACGTTGTCGATCATCTGACCAACCAGCGATACCGTCCTCACCCCAACGATAGGTGCGACTGCGTGCCTGTTCATGAGGTAGATAATTCCAGGCGTTACCATCCACACTATAATCTTCGCGGACCGTACCCCATTGGCGTTCGCTGAGATACGGCCCCCATTTTTGTTTGGCTGAATAATCACCCACCGGTTGAAAATCCTGGATACAACGTCATGCCGCCATCGACATAAATACTTGCGCCATTAATATAGTCACACATGTCAGAAGCCAGCATCACTGCGATACGGCCAATATCTTCTGGTTCACCAATGCGCTTGTATGGAATCAACTTCATCAATGCTTTATAGGCATCCGCAGTATCCCAGGCTTCGGTATTGATTGGCGTACGAATGGCGCCCGGACAAATGCTATTGACACGGATACGTTGCGGTGCGACTTCCTGCGCCAGGCTTTTCATCATCAACATGATGCCGCCCTTGGATGCCGCATAGTTGGTATGCGTTGCCCAAGGAATAACTTCGTGAACTGAACTGATGCAAATCACTTTGCCAGCTGCCACTGATATATCGGCGACAACACCACGACGAATAAACTCACGGATGGCTTCGCGTGCACATAAAAATTGTCCGGTGAGATTGACACCAATAACAGTGTTCCATTGCGCCAGCGTCATGTCAGCAAATGGCGCATCACGTTGTAAGCCTGCATTGTTGATCAGTATGTCAACGGTGCCGAATTCAGCGTACATGCGCTTGAACATATTTTGCACCTGCGTTTCATCGGATACATCTGCATGAATCGCAATCGCTTTGACAACGTGCGCTTGAAC
>JAICKZ010000101.1 GCA_025927665.1 Steroidobacteraceae bacterium
CGCATCCGCTCCATCAAGCCAGGGCCTGTCAATCCATGCGGATCACCCGGCCAATTGTCCACTTCGGTGGTGGTCATTAATTGGCCACCAGCTTCCAAGCCAGTAATCAGCAACGGTTTACGATTGGCACGAGCAGCGTACACAGCGGCAGCATAGCCTGCGGGCCCAGAACCTAATATGATCAATTTCGAGTGAACTGCGGAGGGCACTTTTGCGGTCATGTATACTCTCTCGTAATCGAAGTCGTTAAGTAAATTAAACGTATCATTGCTGAATTATATATCTTATCAGTAACGGGTTCGTAATCGGTTGAAGTATGGTGTCAGCGTGGCGTGCCAAGTTCCATAGTATTACATGGTGACAAAAGCTTTATGATCAAGTCTTTGATCGACCAGTTCATCAGACTCGATAGTTTGAGTGATATAACTGTTATGCGCAGGTACTTTGTTTGCGCAATTTAAAGCTCATTATTTTTGTTTTTTAAAGAGAAAGAACTGTTGAACAGAGAGATTGCATCTAAGCAAATCGAGCCCAGCAAAGGCATCAGTGGCTTGGTCGCGCGTGCATTACGTGAAAGTGCATTATTCGTATTGGGCGCCTTGGGTTTGATACTGCTGGTAGCATTGATCAGCTTTGATCCCGCCGATCCTTCTTTCTCAACCACGGGTGAACCGGGGCCGGTGTCCAATTGGGTGGGGCCACTTGGGGCAAATCTTGCTGGCCTATTGGTGATGTTATTTGGTCGTCCTGCGTATCTATTTCCCATCATGATCGCCTTGACCGGTTGGGTATTGTATCGGCCCGCAACCGATGCAGCAGCACAAAGCCGCGCATCGTTATATTTTCGTGTGATTGGATTTTTATTAACGCTGATTACCAGCTGTGGTCTAGCAACGTTGCATTTCAAAGCGCAACACTATCCGAGCAGCGCAGGCGGAGTGCTTGGTGACATAGTTGGTCATGGTTTGAAAGCGGGACTGGGAATTCTGGGTACAACGCTGTTGTTGTTGGCACTGTGGTTGGCCGGTGTTGCTTTGTTCTCTGGCGTGTCGTGGATTGCCGTGATGGATCGCTTGGGAAAATTCGTGTTGCATCTTGTCGATCGATTTCGCGAACGTCAGCAACATGCCGAAGATATTAAATTGGGTCGTGAAGTGAAAGAAGCACGCTTGGAAGTAGTTCGCGAAGAACAAAAGCGTGTGGCAAAACGTCCACCACCTAAAATTGAAACTGCGCCACCCAAGGTTGAAAAAAGTGAGCGTCTGGAAAAAGAACGTCAAGTCTCGATGTTCGAAACACCAAGTGGTGGTGATCTACCACAACTTTCTTTATTGGATGATGCACCTCCAGCGCAATCTAGTTATTCAGAAGAAGCATTGGAAGCCATGTCGCGCTTGGTGGAACTCAAGTTACGCGACTTCGGCATCGAAGTCGAAGTCGTTACAGTGCATCCTGGACCGGTGATCACACGCTTTGAGTTGAAGTTGGCAGCAGGTGTCAAGGTCAGTCAGATTTCGTCACTTGCCAAAGATCTTGCACGTGCATTATCAGCAATCAGTGTGCGCATTGTAGAAATCATTCCCGGCAAACCCACTGTGGGTTTGGAAATCCCCAACGAAAAACGTGAGCTTGTCACCTTGGGTGAAATCATCAAATCCAAAGCTTACGACGATATGGCATCGCCATTGGCATTGGTGTTAGGTAAAGATATCAGTGGTGCGCCGATCGTTGCCGATCTTGGACGCATGCCACATCTATTGGTCGGTGGTACGACTGGTTCGGGTAAATCCACCGCGGTGAATGCAATGGTGTTGTCGTTGTTGTACAAGGCAACGCCACAGCATGTGCGTTTGATCATGATCGATCCAAAGATGTTGGAATTATCGGTATACGAAGGCATTCCGCATTTGTTGGCGCCCGTGGTCACTGATATGAAGCAAGCCGCCAACGCATTGCGTTGGTGTGTGGCTGAAATGGAACGACGTTATCAATTGATGGCCGCATTAGGCGTGCGCAATCTCGCTGGCTTTAATCGCAAAGTGAAGGATGCGCAAGATGTCAAGCAGCCGATTCGTGATCCCATATTGATGAAACGATTGTTACCAGAGGATAAACCAGAGACAGTTCCGTTCCTTGAACAGATGCCCTGCATTGTGGTGATTGTCGACGAGCTTGCTGACATGATGATGATTGTCGGCAAGAAAGTAGAACAACTCATTGCACGGTTGGCACAGAAGGCACGTGCATCGGGCGTTCACTTGATACTTGCAACGCAACGACCTTCGGTGGATGTGATCACTGGATTGATCAAAGCCAATATTCCCACGCGTATTGCGTTCCAAGTTTCTGCCAAAGTGGATTCACGAACAATTCTTGATCAGATGGGTGCAGAGCAATTATTGGGGCATGGTGATATGTTGTTTTTGCCGCCTGGTACGTCGGTTCCAATGCGAGTGCATGGTGCGTTTGTTTCCGATGCGGAAGTGCATCGAGTGGTGGGATCGCTAAAAAGCGGCAGCGGTCCGACCTATGTTGACGAAATTCTTGAAGGACCTGGTGTATCGCTTCCAGGCATTCCTGGCGAAGAAGATGATGGCGAAGGTGATGCCGATCCCGAGAAAGATACCTTGTATGACGAAGCCGTCAAGATCGTATTGGAAAGTCGCAAACCTTCGATATCCTATGTGCAGCGTCGTTTAAAAATTGGCTACAACCGCGCGGCGCGTATGCTTGAGGCAATGGAAACAGCCGGGTTGGTCAGTCAGTTGCAATCGAATGGATCACGTGAAGTATTGGTGCCGGGTGGCGGTGAGAGTTGAGCGATTGATATTCATGTTCAAGCAAAAAAAATATTTAGCGTTAGTAGTGACAATGCTGTCGATCTGCTCGTTCGCAACTCATGCGGACAATGCAGTGAGCAACGATGAAGGTTACGCCGCGCTGGACCGGTTTCTCAACGGACTTCATTCACTGCAAGCCGATTTTGTGCAAACCGTACAAGATAGTCATGAACAAGTTACCGAGAAAAGCAGCGGCAAGCTTGCCATCAAACGTCCCGGTAAGTTTCGTTGGGATTACGCCAAGCCTAATGAACAGGTAATTGTATCCGACGGCAAACGCATTTGGTTATACGACCCGGAGCTTGAACAAGTCACCATTCGTGATGCGGATCAAACCATCAGTGGTACGCCTGCGATGTTGCTCTCCGGTGATGGCACGAATAGCAATTTGAAAAGCAATTTTCAGGTTGAACATGTTGAACACCACGAAGACATGCTGGTAATTAATCTCACACCCAAACGCGCCGATGCTGATTTCAAGCTGGTGCAATTGGCGTTACACGATAATGTCTTGGTTGCAATGTCGCTCACCGACAA
Organism: Steroidobacteraceae bacterium; assembly: GCA_025927665.1. Taxonomy (GTDB): domain Bacteria; phylum Pseudomonadota; class Gammaproteobacteria; order Steroidobacterales; family Steroidobacteraceae; genus CAILZL01. The sequence goes on from JAICKZ010000101.1 coordinate 3,378, forward strand.
ACTCAGTCAAACCACGTTAGTAGAGTTTAAGCAATTTAAACGCAACGCATCACTATCAGATGCACAGTTTGTATTTATAGCACCCAAGGGCGTGGATGTGATTGATAACAGTCATGCTATGTCAATCAATCAGTAAAGGACTTTAAGCATGTTACGTGATCTGCGTTTTGGACGATGGTGGTTGGTGCTTGGTTGGCTCGCCGTCGCGGCTGCGTTAACCGTTTGTTTGTTGCCACCAAAATATGTAGAAATCCCCAACGCCAATGACAAGACCGAGCACATTATCGGCTTTATGTTGTTGACGTTATGGTTTTGTAGCATCTATGCGCGTTCCCGCTACTGGTTAATCGCATTGTACTATTTGTTATTTGGTGTGTTCATTGAAGTGATGCAAGGCACGATGCATCTTGGTCGCAATTCTGACATTCATGATGTCTATGCCGATGCAGTGGGGATTTTTATTGGTGTGATTCTTGCGTTGACACCATTGGGTCGCTGGCCGCGAAAAATTGAAGCATGGATGGCAGAATTGTTTGCACCCAAATGAATTCATCGTCCACCGATACCAGGCCACTTGCAGATCGCCTGCGACCGCAATCACTGGATGATATTATCGGGCAGGAACACTTACTTGGCGCTGGTAAACCGTTGCGTCGTATGCTTGAAGGGCAACATTTACATTCCATGATTCTCTGGGGGCCGCCAGGTACAGGAAAAACGACGCTGGCACGAATGATTGCAACACGTTGTAATGCAGAGTTTATCGCGTTATCTGCAGTAATGGCGGGAGTTAAAGATATTCGCGCCGCAGTCGAACACGCACAATCAGTGCGGGAACAATCCGGTCAGCGCACCTTGTTATTTCTCGATGAAGTGCATCGTTTCAATAAGGCACAGCAAGACGCCTTCTTACCATGGGTGGAAGATGGCACCTTGGTGTTCATCGGCGCGACCACCGAAAATCCATCGTTTGAATTAAACAATGCGTTGTTGTCACGTGCGCGCGTGTACGTATTGCGCGCGTTAAACGAAACTCAGTTACTTACGATGTTGAAACGAGCGGTAAATCATGAGCTGTCACAAGATACTCATTGTGAAGTAGATGAAGCTGCATTGCAGTTAATTGCTAGAGCGGCGGATGGCGATGGTCGTCGTGCGTTGAATATGTTGGAACTGGCACTGGATCTTGCTCGTGCAGAAACGCCTGCACAACTGAATGTTCAGATCGCCAATGAAGTGGCGAGTGGCACCTTGCGTCGCTTCGACAACAAAGGCGATGCGTTTTATGATCAGATTTCCGCGTTGCATAAATCAGTGCGCGGTAGCGATCCTGATGCTTCGTTGTATTGGCTGTGTCGTATGCTCGATGGCGGTTGCGATCCTCGTTATATCGCACGCCGAGTATTACGTATGGCGAGTGAAGATATCGGTAATGCCGATCCGCGTGGACTCACCATGGCATTGGAAGCGTGTGAAGTGTATGAACGACTAGGTTCACCCGAAGGTGAATTGGCCATTGCACAAGCGGTAGTCTTCCTGTCCGTTGCTGCCAAAAGTAATGCGGTATATTCGGCATTCAACGAAGCCATGCAGGATGCCAAAACCAACGGCTCATTGGATGTGCCTATGCATTTGCGCAATGCGCCCACGCGTTTGATGAAGGAGTTAGGTCATGGCAAGGGTTATCGTTATGCACATGACGAACCCGATGCCTTAGCCAAGGGCGAAAAATATTTTCCAGATGCCATGCAAGCCAAACATTATTATCATCCTGTACCACGTGGCCTTGAGATCAAAATTGCTGAAGCATTGGCAAAATTACGTCAAAATGCGCAGTAATGAGCCGCAATAAAATTTCGTTCATGATGAGCTTGTCGAACCGTTTCCATACTTGATTCTGGAATCCTTCGACAAGTTCAAGATGAGCGGATTGATTATCTAAGGCATCTCCCTTTTTATGTGAGACAAATTAATTCATCATGCTCGATTCTAAATTGCTCCGTACCGAACCTGAAAAAGTGGCGGCTAATCTTAAACGTCGTGGCTTTGTGCTCGACGTTGCCAAGTTCCAGATGTTGGAAGATGCGCGTAAACAACGGCAGATTCGTGTCGATGAATTACGCAACGAACGTAATACCCATGCCAAGTCGGTGGGTAAAGCCAAAGCGCAGGGGCAGGATATTGTGCCGTTGTTAAAACAAGTTGAAGATTTAGGACAACAATTGATTACAGCAGAAGGGGAGCTGAATGCGGTTCAGTCAGAGCTTGAACAGCTCATCATGTACTTACCCAATCTGCTGCAGGATTCGGTTCCCGATGGTGCTGACGAGTCTGCCAACATAGAAGTTCGTCGATGGGGCGAGCCCATTCAGTTTCCGTATGCACCACTTGATCATGTTGCACTCGGCGAAGGTTTGAAGATGCTGGACTTTGCATCTGCCAGCAAAATCTCTGGTGCGCGTTTTGTGGTGTTACACGGTGAACTCGCACGACTGCAACGTGCATTGACGCAATTCATGTTGGATCTGCACACGCGCGAACATGGATATAAAGAATTATATGTGCCTTATATCGTCAATGCAGCATCGTTAACCGGCACGGGTAATTTGCCCAAGTTTGCCGAAGACTTGTTTGCGTTGAAAGGTGAGCAAGGATTCTATTTAATCCCTACTGCGGAAGTACCTGTCACCAACATGGCGCGAGATGAAATTCTTGAAGCCAACATGTTGCCTATTAAATATGTTGCACATACGCCGTGTTTCCGTTCCGAAGCAGGTTCGGCAGGTAAAGATACCCGTGGCATGATTCGTCAACATCAATTCGAGAAAGTGGAAGTCGTGCAATTGGTTCGACCACAAGATTCAAACGATGCTCATGAACAACTCACTTCACATGCTGAAGAAGTGTTGAAGCGTCTGAAGCTTCCTTATCGCACCATGGCTTTATGTTCGGGTGATATTGGTTTCGGTTCCTCCAAAACCTATGACATTGAAGTGTGGTTACCGGGTCAACAAAAGTATCGCGAGATATCTTCCTGTTCTAACTTCGGCGCTTTTCAAGCACGGCGCATGCAAGCTCGTTGGCGCAATCCTGAAACCGGCAAACCAGAACCATTGCATACATTGAATGGCTCTGGAGTTGCAGTGGGTCGTGCGTTAGTCGCAGTGATGGAAAATTATCAACAACCCGACGGCAGCATTGTAATTCCAGATGTGTTGAGATCCTACATGGGTGGGTTAGAGAAGATTAAGAAGGTGTGAATGAAGTTGGATGTCATTAAGCGAAGCGCGAGTTTACTGGACTAATCTGGTATCGCGTTTATGCAATTCACTTTTCCAGAATAACCTTGCTGCATTGTTTGCTTGAGCAGTTCACAAACCTTATTGCCTTCATCAGAGGTAAGGCCATATACCACCATGCGACCATCACGTTCATAGCGTGAGCCACGATCAAAGCTGAGATAAGTAGAATGTATCGGTGTGTTATCGAATAAACGTAAGTAGCGAGGTTCCAAATCATTGCGACACTTCATTGCCGTAAGCTCACAAGTGGGACAATCTTTTACAATTTTTTTCCATACGCGTTCAGAGCGCATTTCGCAATCTTCGACGTTTGCCATTTTTCCAAACAGAGCGGTATCGATATCTCTTCCCGGAGTTTTCATGCTCAATCTAAATTCAACGTATATCGGATCAGTGATTTCAGCGGTATATGCGCCATTCCTGATTTCTGACTGCCGATAACCTGCATAAGCAATGACGGCAATTAACGCGATGATAATTAATTTTTTCATTTGATCCTTGATTCCTGTATTTAAGGCTGAGAGATCCTAACGATGATGGGCGCGGTAAACAACATCAATATAAGCTGGAGGAAAACGAAATTACAGATTATTTTCTACGTGAGCCTTGAATCTCTTTCACAATCTGTAAGCATCCATCTTCAAGCAAATCGAGCACATGTTCAAAATCGCTCATAGTGCCGTAGTAAGGGTCGGGCACTTCTTTATCGGTATGTGCAGTACAGTACGACACGAAGCGTTTCACCTTATGTCGATTCTCTGCTGTAGATAAACGCATCAGCGCGGCAAAGTTTTCATCGTCCATCGCCAGGATCAAGTCAAATTCATCGATATCTTCAGCTCTTACTTTACGCGCTGCACCGGTCATCGGTAAGCCGCGTTTGCGACCAGCAGCAATCATGCGCGAGTCGGGCGCATGACCGATATGATATCCATGGGTTCCGGCCGAATCACAAGTCACTGCGTCCGCGAGGTTCGCATCCTCTAAAAGTTTGCGCATCACGTTTTCGCCTGCAGGCGAACGACAGATGTTGCCCATGCATACAAACAGTATTGAAGTAATCGTAGATGGTTGTAAGTTCATCGCGTGAATCTGATTAAATTAGCCTAAATAAGTTGTATTTGGATGATAACACTTGGTATGTTGCTATTTCCAAACTGAAGAGATGTCTCGCATGCTTGTGATGATTAGAACAGTCGGTTGTATATTGATCTTGATCATAATGCACGGCGCATTTGCTGAGCAAACGACCTTTGCTAGTCATCGTAACGAAGTACTCGAAGCGCGTATTAGTCAACTATTGACGAAACTCACCTTGGATGAAAAAGTATCGCTGCTTTCAGGCATATCAGGGTTTGATACCGCTTCGATTGAGCGATTAGGTATTCATGGCATGACGTTTTCAGATGGCGCACATGGAGTTCGATCAAATGATGGCGATGTTGCAACCGTGTACCCGGTTGGCATGGCGCTGGCCTCAACTTGGAATGTTGACCTGGCACAAGCAGAAGGTAAGGCCATTGGTGAAGAAGCACATGAACATGATGTGCAAGTTATGTTGGGTCCTAATATCAATCTAATCCGTTCACCATTAGCGGGCCGCAATTTTGAAACCTTTGGTGAAGATCCCATACTCACCAGTCGCATCGGTATTGGTTACGTGCAAGGTATGCAAAGCGTTGGTGTAAGTGCCACACCCAAACATTTTGTTGCCAACGAGCAAGAAACGGAAAGATTTCGTGGCAGTTCAAATGTGGACGAACGTACTTTGCACGAGTTGTACTTGGTGCCATTTGAAAATGTTGTACATGAAGCGCACCCCTGGTCATTGATGACTGCTTACAATCGCGTCAATGGAACCTTCATGACGGAGCATGGAGATTTGTTAAAGCAGTTATTGAAGAAAGAATGGAATTTCGATGGTGTTGTGATGTCCGATTGGGGTGCTGCGCACACGCTGAATGTTATCAATAATGGACTTGATCTTGAAATGCCGGGTCCTGCGCGTGTATTTGGCGATGATTTAGTGCATGCCGTTTATTATCATCAAGTGAGCGAATCCGTCATCAATGAAGCAGTGCGTCGGGTGCTAAGGCTATATGCGCGGACGGGACATCTTGATCCAGAGCAGAAAAAAAATGCGAATAAATTATTGCATGTAGCTCAATCACAAGAATATAACCAAGTTGCACGCCATGTAGCGGCAGAAGCAATTACTTTGTTGAAGAATGACAAAGCGGTGTTACCACTGGATGCAACTAAAATAAAACGTCTTGCCGTAATCGGCCCTAATGCAGATACCGCGATCATTCAAGGCAGTGGCAGTTCACAAGTATTGGCGAGTGAATTCGTCACGCCATTACAAGCGATTCACGCATTGTTACCCACCAATGTTCAGGTCAGCTATGAATCCGGTGTTGATAATGAATGGTCGCCACGAGTGCTTGATACTCGTTACTTCAGTCCAACCCGTGATCGCAAACAGAATGGATTGCTAGCGACTTATTACGCAAATGCAAAAGCAGCTGGAAAGCCTGTGTTATCGCAAGTGGAAACCAATATTGGTGGGATGTCATTCGGTGGTGTAGTCACTACGCACGGTATCAAGCAATTGTCCACGCGTTGGAATGGTTTTTTCTTTGCGCCTCTAAGTGGGGAATACGAGTTCTCACTTGAACATTTGGATGTTCATAAGGGATCTCATCTTGCTGGCGATGGCGTTAAAGTAAGTGTGAAGATGCTCATTGATAAGAAAATCATTCTCGGTGATCACGCACCTAACAGCGAATACGTGACCATGACTTCATTGCCAACACGTGCTCACGCCACGAAAGTTAAATTAAAGGCAGGGCAAGTTTATTCATTTGAAATTTCGTACTCAGCAACCGGCTTGTCCTATCACGCGTTGCGTGTTGGTGTGCGTCTTCCAGAAGGCACGATTGCTGCGGCAGTAGAAGCGGCACAACATGCCGATGCAGCGATTGTGTTTGTAGGTTCTTCGAGTACCACAGATAGTGAAGGTCGTGATCGTGTGGGTATTGACTTAGGTTTTAATCAGGATGAGTTAGTTACAGCAGTTGCTGCAGTAAATCCTCACACCGTTGTGGTACTTAATAATGGTGGTCCCGTAGCGATGCCATGGATCAATCAAGTCAATGCCGTGCTAGATGCATGGCTGCCAGGGCAAGAGGGACCGCGTGCTATTGCGGATGTATTGTTCGGCAAAGTGAATCCATCTGGAAAACTGCCAGTGAGTTTTCCAAAACGTTTGCAAGATAATCCAGCGTATCTTTATTTTCCCGGCAAACGTGTTGCACATTACGGTGAAGGGATCTTCATTGGTTATCGTTACTATGATAAGAAAGAGATCGAGCCCTTGTTTCCGTTTGGCTATGGATTGTCATATACACAATTTGAATATCGCAATTTGCATGTGACAAAGAAAAGCAAGTTAAGTGATGACATTACCGTCCAAGTTGATATCAAGAATGTGGGTGAACGTGCGGGTGCGGAAGTTGTGGAATTGTATGTAGGCGACCAAGATTGTCGCGAAGCTTGTCCAGTGCGTGAATTAAAAGCATTTTCTAAACCGATGTTGCAACCGGGAGAGTCGCGAACATTGTCCTTTGTGCTCACACCACGAGACTTTTCACATTACGATATTCACGCCAATGAATGGCAAGA
>JAICKZ010000335.1 GCA_025927665.1 Steroidobacteraceae bacterium
CCGCCAGTGTTCCGTATTCGAAAATAAAGGCTGCAGACAATGACACACCAGAGCATCATGCAGTGGCTTTACGCATGGCGAAAGAGACGATGGTGTTACTCAAGAATAAAGATAATTTATTGCCGTTGAAAAAAGCGCCAACGAATATTGCCGTAATTGGTCCTAATGCCACCAACTTATATGCATTGCTCGGCAACTATAACGGCACTCCATCGCATCCGGTGAATGTGTTGGAGGGCATTCGTAAACGCTTCCCAACTTCCAAAGTCACTTATGTCGAAGGTGCTGGCTTGCTGGGCCCGGTATTGTCGACCATTCCTGCAAGTGCATTATGCACAGAGCAAGCGTGCAAAACTTCCGGCGTTAAAGCCGAATATTTCAACATTAAAACTGATGGTGGTTTCATTGGCCTCATAAATATGCAACAAGATGAGACCGCCAGTTTAACTCGCAATGAAAAGATGATTGATTTCACTTATGGAACGAATGATAAGAACAACACAGCAGTACCTGTGAAATCCAATTACGTTGTTCGCTGGACCAGTGCATTGAAAGCACCTGAGACGGGCGAATATCAACTGGGTTTTTCAGGACAGGGCGGTTATCGGGTCTGGGTTGATGGTCGCAAAATAATTGACGATTGGACTTTCCACGACACACCAGCGGTGCAAACCGTAGCATTACAATTTGAGAAAGGTCACACCTATTCCACGAAGATTGAATATTTCCAGATTGGCCCGAATGGCGAAGGACGCTTAGTGTGGAGTCTGCCATCACAACGTGGCGATGATGCAGTGGAAGCCGCGCGCAAGTCAGATCTCGTTGTGTTTGTTGCGGGACTTTCACCGCGAATTGAAGGCGAAGAAATGAAGATCACTGCGGAAGGTTTTTCTGGTGGTGATCGCACCAGTCTTGATTTACCAGCACCGCAAGAGAAGCTGCTCGAGCGTGTGAATGATATTGGTAAGCCAGTGATATTAGTGTTGATGAACGGTAGTCCATTAAGCATTAACTGGGCAAACGAACATGTGCCGGCCATTGTAGAAGCGTGGTATCCAGGTGCCGAAGGTGGCACTGCAGTCGCAGCCTTGCTGGCTGGAGATTTCAGTCCAGGCGGACGTTTGCCAGTGACATTCTTCAAATCGGTGGATCAGCTACCTGCGTTTGATGATTATTCGATGAGTAAACGTACTTATCGTTACTTTGATGGTGAACCGCTGTATCGTTTTGGTTACGGATTAAGCTACACAACCTTCAATTACAGCGATGCTCATATCGTCAATACAGATGATGCTAGTAATCACGCAGTTAAACTCGCCGTGACGGTTGCCAACGCGGGCTCAATGGCGGGCGATGAAGTCGTTCAGTTGTATGTAACTCACAATGATATAAAGGGCGCACCGATCCGTGCGTTGCAAGGTTTCAAACGTGTGCATCTCAACAAAGGCGAAAAGCAGAACATTGAATTTGTATTGAATGATCGTGCACTCAGTGTGGTTAATGACGCGGGTAAGCGTCAAATTCTGCCTGGCAAAATAGATATTTGGATGGGTGGTGGACAGCCTGTGGCAAGTGCCGGTACGACTGCTAACGGTCAGCATGTGCAACTTCAAGTTACGGGTAGTACAACGTTGGCCGATTAATTTTTGAATGTTGGCTTGATGACAACGGAGGCGTTTGCTCCGTTGTCGGCTCAATATGTCAACGGTTCTTCATGTCGTTGGATTCATGTTAGTTCGGTTCCCGAACTTGTTGTGCCCATTTGTGATGTGATGCCTTTTATGCTTCGATCCTTCGTTACTCTTCTGTACAATGCGCGCCCTTATGAATGCTCCCTCAAATAAAGTCCGAACTCGTTTCGCGCCCAGCCCCACTGGCATGCTTCATATTGGCGGTGTGCGCACCGCGTTATTCTCGTGGTTATATGCACGACGTCATCAAGGCACTTTTATTCTTCGCGTTGAAGATACGGATCGTGAGCGTTCAACCGATGCAGCGACGCAGGTGATCCTCGACGGCATGAAGTGGTTGGGACTGAAAGCCGATGAAGGTCCTTTTTATCAAACCAAACGCATGGATCGCTATCGCGAGGTCATTGATCAATTTCTGAGCGAAGGTAAAGCTTATCGGTGTTATTGCACCAAGGAAGAACTGGAAGAAATGCGCGCCAAGCAAATGGCTGCAAAACAAAAACCAAGATATGACGGTACTTGGCGTAATCGTAATGATGTACGTGATGGTGTCAGTCCCGTTATCCGTTTCAAGAATCCACTTGATGGTGTGGTGGTTGTAGATGATGTCATCCATGGCAAAGTTGTCTTTGAAAATGCCGAGTTGGATGACTTGATCATTGCGCGTTCCGATGGCACACCCACTTACAATTTCTGTGTGGTGGTTGATGATTGGGATATGGCGATTACACATGTAGTGCGTGGTGACGATCATCTCAACAATACGCCACGACAAATCAACATGCTCAAAGCACTAGGTGCAACACCGCCCGTGTATGCACATGTGCCCATGATTCTGGGTGCCGATGGCGCCAAATTATCCAAGCGTCATGGTGCGGTGAGTGTATTGGAGTATCAGAAGGAAGGTTATTTGCCCGAG
>JAICKZ010000192.1 GCA_025927665.1 Steroidobacteraceae bacterium
GAGATGGTGATGCCGGGCGACAACATCAAGATGGTGGTTGAGCTGATCAACCCGATTGCGATGGAAGATGGCTTGCGCTTCGCGATTCGTGAAGGGGGCAAGACCGTTGGCGCAGGTGTCGTTGCGAAGATTTTGAAGTAACTCATCCACTAAGCTGTAGGGCTAAAATGCTCTGCAGCTTTACCGAGCAATGGCTCGAAATGATTAGGCCAGTAGCTCAATTGGCAGAGCGGCGGTCTCCAAAACCGCAGGTTGGGGGTTCGATTCCCTCCTGGCCTGCCAGTCAGAGTACGAAAGGCGTAGATAATGACCGAACAAGTGCAGGAAAATCCGGAAAGCGGTAATACGATGCTGCTGCTGATTGCAGTAGTGATTGTTATTGCTGGCTTTGTTGGATTTTATTATCTCGACAGCCAGCCTATATGGCTACGTTGGTTATTGGTGTTATTTGCTTTGGTGGGCGCTGCGGCGGTGGCATCAAAGTCTGCTTTAGGTAAGGATGTCTGGCGGTTTATTCAAAGTGCACGTATTGAATTACGCAAAGTAGTTTGGCCAACGAAGAAAGACACAACCAATGTCACTATCGTGGTGTTTGTTGCGGTGGTTGTTCTGGGGCTGTTTTTTTGGGGTTTGGACGCATTGTTAGCGACCTTGACCAAGTGGCTCACCACCAGGAGTGCATAAAATGGCATTGCGATGGTATGTGGTTCACGCCTATTCGAATTTTGAGCACCGCGTTGCTGAAGCATTGAAAGAACGCGTCAAGTTGCACGGTTTGGCTGATAAATTCGGTGAAGTGCTGGTGCCAACTGAAGAAGTGGTCGAAATGCGCGACGGACACAAGCGTAAAAGTGATCGCAAATTTTTCCCTGGCTATGTGCTGGTGCAAATGGAAATGGATGAAGACACGTGGCACTTGGTAAAAGAAGTGCCAAAGGTACTGGGATTTATCGGTGGCACACCGGAGAAACCGGCGTCGATTACCGATCGCGAAGCAAACAACATATTGCGTCGTGTAGAAGAAGGCGTAGATAAGCCCAAGCCAAAGGTGTTGTTTGAACCCGGCGAAGTGGTGCGCGTGACGGATGGTCCGTTTAACGATTTCAATGGTGTCGTTGAGACTGTCAATTACGAAAAGAGCCGTCTGCAAGTAGCGGTACAGATTTTAGGTCGCTCTACACCGGTTGAACTTGAGTTCAGTCAGGTCGAGAAAGTTTGAGCGAAAGTTTTTTGTTCGCTGACTCTGTGTCAGCGAAGGTGCTGCAGCCATAATGGACGCTGTGGTTTATTAGTAAGGATGATTGGGGAGCTTTCCAAGTGAAGGCGTTTGTACCCGCGGAGTAATCATGGCCAAAAAAGTTACTGGCTATATCAAGCTGCAGATTCCTGCAGGACAGGCGAATCCAAGTCCGCCTGTGGGTCCTGCTTTAGGTCAGCAGGGTGTTAATATCATGGAATTCTGCAAAGCATTTAATGCCCAAACGCAGAGCCTGGAAAAGGGATTGCCCACTCCAGTGGTGATTACGGTTTATAGCGATCGTAGTTTCACTTTCATTCTGAAGACACCACCTGCTTCAGTGTTGATATGCAAAGCCATTGGTATTCCCAAAGGCAGTGGTGCACCGAACACTAACAAAGTGGGTCGCATTAATCGCAAGCAATTGGAAGATGTTGCAAAGATCAAGCAACCCGATTTAACGGCCGCCGATTTGGAAGCCGCCATGCGTACTGTTGCTGGCACCGCCCGCAGCATGGGCGTTGATGTGGAGGGCCTCTAACATGGCTAATGTTTCAAAGCGCGTTAAGGCGTGGACTGGAAAAATCCAGCCGGGCAAGCAATATCCGATTGATCAAGCACTGTCATTGATCAAGCAATTTGCCAATGCCAAGTTTAAAGAGTCAATTGACGTGGCTGTCAATCTTGGTATTGATGCATCCAAGTCCGATCAGCAGGTACGTGGTTCAACTGTGATGCCTAACGGTATCGGTAAGACTGTGCGCGTTGCAGTATTCACTTCGGGAAAGAATCAGGATGCCGCAAGAGCTGCGGGTGCTGATTTGGTAGGTATGGAAGATCTGGCGGAAAAGGTCAAAGCCGGCGAAATGAATTTCGACGTGGTGGTGGCAAGTCCAGATGCAATGCGTGTCGTAGGTCAGTTGGGCCAGATTCTGGGACCTCGCGGTTTAATGCCGAATCCGAAAGTTGGCACTGTAACGCCTGATGTTGCGGGTGCTGTGAAAAATGCTAAAGCAGGTCAGGTACGTTATCGCGCTGATAAAGCTGGTGTAGTACATTGCACGATTGGTAAAGCTGAGTTTGAGCCAACCAAGTTACAAGAAAACCTTCAAGCCTTATTGGCGGACTTACAAAAAGTTAAACCGGCAACGGCGAAGGGTATTTATTTGAAAAAATTGTCACTGTCTTCAACCATGGGACCAGGTGTACCCGTGGATATGTCTACATTGACCATTTGATTTTTTAGATTGATTTTTTTGAATTGATGTAGGCCCGATAGATGATTGACATGCAAATGTAATCATCAACCGGTTCATCATCGAAGACCGCAGGCGAGTGATGAGGACGAGTACTTGTACTCAAAATCATGAAGCTCTTAATCGTAAAGCCTGCGCAGATGGTGTTACCCGAGTCAGTGCTGCACTGGTGAAGGTCACACCGACATGGTTGTTGTTCAACATGCTTGGCATGAATGAATAACAGACATGATGGGTGAATACGGAAGGGATCTGTATTCGTATTTGGTTGATCTTCAAGCCAGGAGGAATTCATGGCACTTAGATTTGAAGACAAACAGGCGTTGGTCGCCGAAGTGCATGCGGTTGCTGTTAAAGCGCAATCGGTCGTAGCTGCGGAATATCGTGGTTTGACCGTTGCGAAGTTGACAGAGCTGCGTGCCAAGGCGAGAAACTCTGGTGTTTATCTGCGCGTCGTCAAGAATACATTGGCACGTCGAGCGGTGGCTGGCACTCAATTTGAGTGTGTGGGCACAAGCTTGAAAGGACCATTGGTATTGGCGTTCTCGAAAGATGATCCCGGTGCTGCTGCGCGTTTGGTCAAGGCGTTTGCGAAAGACAACGACAAGCTGGTGACAACATTGGTGTCATTGGGCGGTGCGGTGCTTTCTGCGAAGGATCTCGACAAAGTTGCGGACTTGCCGACTCGCGATCAAGCGTTGTCGATGTTGCTTGGCACTCTCAAGGCGCCAATCACCAAGTTTGTGGCAACAGTTGCGGCACCGCATACCAAGTTGGTTCGCACCATCGCTGCTGTCAAAGACAAGAAACAAGCTGCGTAACGAATTCATTGAATTCATTGCGCTGATATGGGTAATACGTAATTATTTTTTTGGAGACTTAAATCATGGCTGCTACGAAGGAAGATATCCTCGACGCAATTTCCAACATGACTATTCTTGAGATCGTTGATCTCGTGAAGTTGATGGAAGACAAATTTGGTGTCACTGCTGCGGCTCCAGTGGCAATGGCCGCTGCGGCTCCTGGCGCTGCTGCTCCCGCTGCAGAAGAAAAGACTGAGTTCACCGTTAATATGACCAGCTTCGGCGCCAATAAAGTTGGTGTCATTAAGGTCATTCGCGAAATCACTGGCCTTGGTTTGAAAGAAGCCAAAGATCTCGTTGAAGGTGTGCCTTCTGTTGTTAAGGATGGCGTGTCGAAGGCAGATGCGGATGGCATCAAGAAGAAACTGGAAGAGGCAGGCGCTGCGGCGGAGATCAAGTAATCCGCATGCAGGGACAGGTTCTGTCCCGGTCTGTGCCCTATTCGTAGGGAGTGCGACTACGAGGAAGCTTGTGGTCGCTCTTCCCTATTTGTATTTTTAGTTTGTCTGCGTATTGATAACAATGTGCAGATGTTAGGCGGTTCGGTAGCTGTACTTTAAAACATCATTGCTCTGGTTTGATGACTGAGATGATGTGAAGTACCACTACCAAACCGTATTGTCGGTTACTAGAGGTGACCAAGATGACGTATTCGTTCACCGAGAAGAAGCGTATCCGCAAGGATTTCGGCAAGCAACAAAGCATTCTAGAAGTGCCTTATCTGCTTGCGATTCAGCTCGATTCCTATCGAAAATTCCTGCAAGCAGAAGTGGCAGATAGCCGTCGCGAAGAGTATGGCTTGCATGCTGCATTCAAATCAGTATTCCCGATTGTCAGTTATTCGGGCAATGCATTGTTGGAGTATGTGAGTTACCGGCTTGGTGATCCCGTATTCGACGTTAAAGAATGTCAGGTGCGTGGCTTGACTTACGCAGCTCCCTTGCGAGTGAAAGTGCGTCTCGTGGTGTATGACAAAGAAGCTTCAACCGCCAGCAAGAAAGTTGTCAAAGATATTCGTGAACAGGAAGTTTATCTCGGCGAAATGCCTTTGATGACCGATAACGGTACTTTCGTGGTGAATGGCACCGAGCGTGTGATCGTGTCGCAGTTGCATCGTTCGCCCGGCGTATTCTTTGATCACGATCGCGGCAAAACGCACAGCTCTGGCAAGTTGTTGTTCTCGGCACGCATCATTCCTTATCGTGGTTCGTGGTTGGATTTTGAATTCGATCCAAAGGATTGCGTGTTCGCGCGTATCGATCGTCGCCGTAAACTGCCGGTGACCATCATCTTGCGCGCCTTAGGATATAACGAAGAACAGGTATTGGATTTGTTCTTTGAAAAAACCGTATTCCACATTTCAGCCAAGCAGGTCGAATTTGAATTAGTGCCTGCGCGTCTGCGTGGTGAAACCGCAGCGTTCACCATTCGCGTTGGCGATGAAGTTATCGTTGAAGAAGGTCGTCGTATCACTGCGCGTCACGTACGTACGCTTGAACAAAAAGGCATTAACCGTCTTGAAGTACCCAAGGATTACTTGGTTGGCAAAGTGTTGGCACATGATGTGTTCAACACCGATACCGGTGAAATTCTGGCCAAGGCCAATGACATTATTACATTGGTATCGATCGACAAATTGGTTGAGGCCGGCGTCAGTGAAATTCGTGTGCTTTACACCAATGATCTTGATCGCGGTCCGTACATTTCAGATACCTTGCGTATTGATCCATCGCGCACACGTCTTGAAGCGTTAGTGGAAATCTATCGCATGATGCGCCCAGGCGAACCACCTACTAAGGACGCGGCTGAAAATCTGTTCCAAAATCTATTCTTCAATCAGGAACGTTATGATCTATCGGCTGTGGGCCGCATGAAATTCAATCGTCGCGTCAAGCGCGCTGGCGATACCGGTTCTGGTGTGTTGTATGACTCTGCGTATTTTGCCAAGCGCACTGATGAGTTCTCCAAGAAATTGGTTGCCGAACTAGGTGAGACTTCAGACATTATCGATGTAATTCGTACTTTGTGCGACATTCGCAACGGTAATGGCAACGTTGATGACATCGATCATCTCGGTAATCGTCGTGTACGTTCTGTGGGTGAAATGGCAGAGAACGCATTCCGTATTGGTTTGGTTCGCGTAGAACGTGCAGTCAAAGAACGTTTGACGTTGGCTGAATCCGAAGGCTTGATGCCACAGGAAATGATTAATGCCAAACCGGTTGCGGCTGCAGTGAAAGAGTTCTTTGGCTCTTCACAGTTGTCGCAATTCATGGATCAAAACAATCCATTGTCGGAAGTCACACACAAGCGTCGTGTTTCGGCATTAGGACCTGGCGGCTTGACTCGTGAACGTGCCGGCTTCGAAGTACGTGACGTGCATCCGACTCACTATGGTCGTGTATGTCCAATTGAAACTCCGGAAGGACCAAACATTGGTTTGATCAATTCGTTGTCGGTGTATGCGCGTACCAATAATTATGGGTTCTTGGAAACGCCGTATCGTCGCGTTGTAGATGCTCAAGTAACCGATAAGATCGACTATTTGTCAGCCATTGAAGAAAGTCAGTTTGTGATTGCGCAGGCGAATGCACGTCTGGATGACAAAGGCTCTTTCATTGATGACTTGGTATCTTCACGTCATTTGAATGAATTCACGTTGTCGACGCGTGACAAGTTGCAGTACATGGACGTCAGTCCAAAGCAGATTGTATCGGTCGCAGCTTCGTTGATTCCGTTCTTGGAGCACGATGATGCGAATCGCGCCTTGATGGGTTCCAACATGCAACGTCAAGCAGTGCCTACGCTGCGTTCAGAAGTACCGTTGGTCGGTACGGGCATGGAACGTGCGGTGGCGATTGACTCCGGTGTAACAGTGGTTGCGCGCCGTGGCGGTGTAGTCGATTCCGTTGATGCGGGCCGTATTGTTGTACGCGTCAATGA
>JAICKZ010000314.1 GCA_025927665.1 Steroidobacteraceae bacterium
GCAAAGCATTCGTGCCAGATTCCGCTGACAGATCACTCCATTTCTTGATGGCAAATTCCGCGGTGAAAATAGCACAGGTGGTCATGCCATCGACTTCATGGTCCTTCGAAAGCCATTGTGCAAATTCGGTGATACCTGGATTGTGACCAATGATCAACACATGATGAACATCGGATGCAGCGCGTGCATGTTTTATGAGATGTTTAGTGTCAGCAAGATACAGCTCGCCTTCAAAAATAACGGACTGCTCAGCCAAACAAAAACACTTGATAAAGGCTTCAGCAGTTTGCCGAGCGCGCAATGCGGGGCTGCATAAAATCAGATCGGGTTTGAGGCGTTGTGAGCGAAGTCGCTTGGACATTTCTGCTGCGTCCTGCATGCCACGTTTGGTTAATGGACGTTCCCAATCGGATTGATCCGGAAGTTCCGCGTCGGCTTGAGCATGGCGAACGAGAGTAAGGCGCTTCATGAGCGCAACATTAACGCAAATTTGCTAAAAGTGCTTTAGTGAAAACAGTATCGATGCGCTATGCCAGTCAAGGTTGACGATGGATTAAGCGCAAGGATAATTTACTAATCATGATTACTCTGCTACGCACGCGTAATCAAATATACAATCTACGGCATAGCATTATATGCCGTAGCTATTGAAGCATTGTTTTACATCATGCCTGTCTGTAGTTGAGCGATTTCCGACATCATGCTGCGATCCCATGGCGGATCAAACACCAGTTCTACTTCAGCACGTTTGATAGTGGGAATCGCTTCCACTTTTTCACGTATGTCCGCGACCAATACTTCGCCCATGCCGCAGCCTGGTGCCGTCAAGGTCATTTTGATATGCGCGATGCGTTCGTTATCTTCGGAAGTAATTTGGCAGTCGTAAATTAATCCCAGATCGACAATATTCACGGGAATTTCAGGGTCAAAACAGGTTCGCATTTGATCCCAAACCAGTTGCTTTACATCATCGTCAGTTGCATCCGGTGGTAATTCCACCTCCAACACGGGTTCGCGACCAATGGCATCGGCATTCTTGCCCGCGATGCGAAATAAATTGCCTTCAACATACACAGTAAAGCTGCCACCGAGCGCTTGTGTAATCAAGCCGGTCTTGCCAGCACGCAAGGTAACTGACACGCCTGCTGGAACGATGATGGCATCGACATCGCGTTGAATAGTTACAGGTTCGTTTTCATGTCCAAGCATGGAAAGATCTCATTTAAATTCGATTCAAGTTCGATATCGAGTCGTTGATGTTAGCGCTTTACAGTAAGTCTCATTAACTGATTCACGCTGTGATGTTTGATAGGCTTTAGCAATCATTGATGTATGCCGTGAATTTCTCAATGATCTATTCAGTCGATACCAACTGATTCTGATTCTGCAAAGCCGCTTGCAATGTATGCCAGCACAATGAAGCACACTTTACTCGCGCCGGAAACTCACGTACGCCGGAGAGTGCGCCGAGTTTTCCCAACGACATTGGATCTATCGTGGAGTCATGCCGCGTAAGCATGTCATGCACTTGATCATGTAAAGAATTAAACTGTTGCTTTGATTTGCCATGCACCGCTTCGGTCATTAACGATGCTGATGCGGTGGAAATTGCGCAGCCACTGCCTTCAAATTTCACATCGCTGATAACATCGCCGTCCAGCTTTACTGTTACTGTCAATTGATCGCCGCAAAGTGGATTGTGTCCATCTGCATGAGCGTCGGCGTGATCAATCTTTCCAAAGTTACGTGGATGCTTGTTGTGATCCACAATGACATCGCGATAAAGTTCTTTAAGATCCATGATGCTCGTCTCTACATCAACATTTCACGCGCGCTGTGCAACGCGGCGACTAGTTGATCAATTTCGGCAAAGGTATTGTAAAAAGCAAACGATGCACGCGCGGTGGCGGGTATCTTGAAAAAAGTCATCACCGGCATCGCGCAATGATGGCCAGTGCGGATTGCTATACCCTGACTATCGAGTATGGTGCCCAGATCATGTGGATGAATCCCTTGCATCACAAACGATACGACCGCAGCTTTATGAGTTGCAGTACCAATAATGCGCAAACCAGAAATGCGTTGCAGCTGTTCAGTGGCGTAGTGCAAAAGCTGTGACTCATAGGCAGCAATATGGTTCATATTCAATGCCTGCAAATAACGAATCGCTGCGGCCATACCAATGGCACCTGCAATGTGTGGTGTGCCGGCTTCGAATTTCCACGGCAGTTGATTGTAGGTGGTCTTTTCAAAACTCACCGTCAAAATCATGTCGCCGCCACCTTGCCAGGGCGGCATCGCATTTAAAATCTTTTCACGTCCGTATAGAACACCTATGCCCGTTGGGCCACATAACTTGTGTGCAGAAAAACAATAAAAATCACAATCGAGTTTTTGCACATCGACTGACGAATGAGGAACAGCCTGTGCACCATCCAGCAATACAGGCACACCAAGACGTTTGGCAACAGAGATAAATTTTTCAACCGGTACGATAGTGCCTAATGCATTAGATACATGCGTCAACGCCAACAGCTTAGTGCGAGAACCAATCATTTGCTCGAAAGCAGCGAAGTCCACTTCACCTTGTTCGGTGATTGGAATGATTTTAAGGATAGCGCCGGTGTATTTACATACATGTTGCCAAGGTACGATGTTGGCGTGATGCTCCAGCGCCGAAATGAGTATTTCATTACCCGGTTTGACGCGTGGCCGCACAAAACTTTCCGCAACCAAGTTAATGGCTTCGGTGGTGCCACGAGTAAATATAATTTCCTTAGATGAAGATGCATTGATAAATTGCCGCACAACTTCACGTGCGCCTTCATATTGTTCTGTCGCGCGTTGACTCAGTGTATGAACGCCACGATGCACATTCGCATGATCGTGTTGGTAATAACGACTAATGGCGTCAATCACGGATTGCGGATGTTGTGCTGATGCGGCGTTATCGAGGTATGCTAATGTATGTCCATTGATCTGCTGATTCAGAATAGGGAAATCACGACGTATGGTAATTACATCGACATCACCAACCTTGGCAGCCAGCGCAGATGATTTAAGAGGTGCGTTCACGTTGCAACCTCTGCAGTTACACCAAACCGCGCATGCACCATTGCCGTCAATTCGTCGCGAACGGGTATGAGTGGTACACGATTGATCACCGCATCA
>JAICKZ010000307.1 GCA_025927665.1 Steroidobacteraceae bacterium
TTACAACAACACCTTTGTAACTGCTGGGGATAGACTTTCAATCGACAACTTTCTTGGTGTCCAAGTTTATAACAACATCTACGCAGGCAACTCGAGTAGCTATGGATCTAATTTTATCTATAACAGCCGCAGTGCAGGCTCTTGGCTCAATCAAGTCGATCTTTTTGATAATCAACTCTATTACAATGTCGCACCCAATTGGCAAATAGAAACCTACAATAATCCGCTCACCTATAACACATTGGCTTCATGGCAGACAGCGACTCGAGAAATAACCACGCCTGATTTAAAATCGATATTTACCAATCCTTTGTTTGCCACCGCTTCACCCAGTGTTACTAAGCTTCTCGCTGGTGATACCAGTGACTTCGCACTTCAATCTGGCAGTCCTGCTTTGACCATGTCTTGCTCAGATACAACCAAACCAGGTTGTGTACCGGGCGGACCCATTGGTGCCATTCAAGGTCAGGTCAAAGTTGGCCCAAATTAAAGGACAATAAGATGCTGGTACACAGATCACGAGCCAATATGTTCGGATGAATGTCCGCAGTCATTCATTGAAAAGCAATCACTTGTTGCAGTACAAGCAAAGGCAGGTGATTGCCAATGACATACACGATGGAACTGCGCCATAGTTTAAAAAACCACAGCAGATCAATCTTCACGTCCCATATAGCACTTTGTATTTATGAAGCAGTTGAGCTTCGCGTATTCAATCTAACCTACATATCCTATGTAGGTTAATGGGCCACTTCACCACCAATCATCGCTAACAGCTCCGTTGTCTTCTCGCGCATCAACGCAAGATCGCCTCTACTTTCAACGTTTAAACGAATCAAAGGTTCAGTATTCGATGAACGCAGATTGAAACGCCATTGTGCATATTCGATCGACAAGCCATCGGTATAATCGACTGATAAAGCAGCCGGCTTGTAATGATCTTCAAGCTTTTTGATTGTTGCCTTGGCGTCACCGACTTTGCGATTAATTTCTCCACTGGCTGGAAACTTGGCGATGCGTTCATTAACCATGGATGATAATGGCTTACCACTTTCGCACATCAATTGCGTGACCAGCAACCACGGCACTTGTCCACTATCGCAGTAACCGAATGCGCGAAAGTAATGATGAGCGCTCATTTCACCACCGTAAGCAGCATCGTGCTCACGCATCACGTCTTTCA
The DNA here is from genome assembly GCA_025927665.1 of Steroidobacteraceae bacterium. Taxonomy (GTDB): domain Bacteria; phylum Pseudomonadota; class Gammaproteobacteria; order Steroidobacterales; family Steroidobacteraceae; genus CAILZL01. Next base: position 1,184 of record JAICKZ010000307.1, read on the forward strand.
TAAAAGCATGACCGGATTTTGATTGCACGGCTTCACCACCCAGTGATTGCACCATATCCAACGTCGCCCAAATCAAGCGTGGATCGTGAACAATGCGCGCGCCTTTCTCTCGTTTCAGAAATACGGAAGCCAACAATCCAACGATGTAATAACCTTCAATGAATTCACCATTTTCATCAAACAGAAAACAACGATCATAATCGCCGTCCCAGGCGATACCTAGATCGGCTTTATGCTTCTTGATTGCATCAATGGTAGAAGCACGATTTTCTTCCAACATAGGATTGGGCACACCATTGGGAAAAGTGCCATCAGGATGATGGTTGATTTTGATGAACTCGAACGGTAAATGTTTTTCCAAACTATCGATGACGGCACCTGCACCACCATTGCCGGCATTCACCACGACTTTAAGTTTCTTGAGCTTGCTGACATCAAGATAGGAACGCAGATGTTCAGTATATTTGTCCCAGGTATTCAATGAATGCAGCATGCCCTTCTTTGCGGGTGTGGTGTATTGATCCGCATCACCTATTTTTTTAATCTCTTGAAGACCGGTATCGCCGCTGATAGGACGAGCTTTCTCGCGCACAAATTTCATGCCGTTATAATCAGGTGGATTGTGGCTAGCGGTAACCATAATGCCTCCATCCATGTTTTCCGCGAAGGTTGCGAAGTACACACCTTCGGTACCGCACAGACCAATGTCATACACATCAACACCGGAATCAAGTAATCCTTGAACGAGCGAGGTGCATAACTCTTGACTGGATAAACGGATATCGCGACCCACCACCACGCGCTTGGGTTTGAGCCATTCTGCATAGGCTCGACCAATACGATAAGCCACCTGTGGATTTAACTCGCTGGGAATACGACCACGCAGATCATAAGCTTTAAAGCCGGCAATAGGGGCGATAGCAGTCATGTCTTGTACTCCAACAAACATTCAGTACCAATAATCTGTACATTGTCGCTGGAGTTTGCGGATTGAGCAATGCAAATTGATTTGTTTACCGCTTAACTCGGGTAGAATTTACTTTTCCTGTAAGCCATAGATTATCCGCAATGCTCACGAATCGCCGTCGCTCCATTCCCGTTCAAATTGGTGCTGTCACTGTTGGCGGCGCTGCACCGATTGTGGTGCAATCGATGACCAATACGGATACTGCGGACATCGAAGGGACGGCACAACAGATTAAAGCTTTGGCCCGCGCAGGATCAGAATTGGTTCGCGTCACGGTGAATAGCGATGAAGCCGCGGCAGCAGTGCCACAGGTATGCGAACGTTTGGCACAAATGAACGTGAACGTACCGATTGTGGGCGACTTTCATTTCAATGGTCACAAATTATTGAAGGCACATCCGGCATGTGCAGCCGCGTTGGCGAAATATCGTATTAACCCTGGCAATGTTGGACGCGGTAGTAAGCGCGACTCACAATTTGCAGAAATGATTGAGGTGGCTTGTCAATATAACAAGCCCGTGCGTATTGGCGTGAATTGGGGCAGTCTGGATCAGGATTTGCTGACACGATTAATGGATGAAAACTCACAACGCAGCGAACCATGGGATGCTGAACAAGTGATGCATGAAGCCCTAGTGGTATCGGCATTGGACAGTGCCGCTCGTGCAGTGGAATTGGGGCTATCAAAAGATTGCATTATCATTTCATGCAAGGTGAGTGGCGTGCAAGATTTGATCAGTGTCTACGGCGAACTTGCCAAGCGTTGCGACTATGCATTACACCTTGGCTTAACCGAAGCAGGCATGGGATCGAAAGGCATCGTCGCTTCAACCGCTGCTATGGGTGTATTGTTACAACAAGGCATTGGCGACACGATTCGTGTTTCATTGACACCAGAACCCAATGGCGATCGCACTCAAGAAGTCATCGTTGCACAAGAAATATTGCAGACCATGGGTCTACGTTCGTTCACTCCCATGGTCATTGCATGTCCCGGTTGTGGTCGCACGACTTCAACTTTCTTTCAGGAGCTTGCGAAAAATATTCAAACGCATATTCGTCATCAAATGCCGCAATGGCGTGAACAATATGTGGGCGTCGAAGACATGACCGTTGCAGTCATGGGCTGCGTGGTCAACGGTCCCGGTGAAAGCAAGCATGCAAACTTGGGCATTAGTTTACCGGGTACAGGCGAGCGACCTGTTGCACCAGTTTATATCGATGGTGAGAAAGGTCCTACGTTGAA
>JAICKZ010000142.1 GCA_025927665.1 Steroidobacteraceae bacterium
GTGTTCGGTGACTGCATTGATCGCAACGCAACCCTATGTCACCTATGCACGCATTGCCGCTCTATTGCATCCACCGGCATCACCCACAGCGGGTATACATGCGAGTGCGATCGTCGCAGCCACTGCAAGCATCGACAACACCTCTGAGATAGGTGCGCAAGTTGTCATTGGCGCAAACACTCATATTGGCGAGAACGTGATTGTGGGTGCAGGATGTGTCATTGGTAACGACATCAGGATTGCTGCGAACACGCGATTAATGCCGAATGTTACGTTGCTTGAAGGTACGGTGATTGGCGCGCGCTGCATCATCAACTCTGGGGCGGTCATTGGATCCGAAGGTTTTGGTTTTGCACCCAGCAATGAAGGTTGGGTTAAAGTGCCGCAGATAGGACGCGTGATTATTGGCAATGATGTAGAGATTGGTGCAAACACGACTATTGATCGTGGCGCGATTGGTGATACCGTCATTGGTAATGGAGTCAAGCTCGATAATCAAATCCAGATTGCACACAATGTTCAAATTGGAGATCACACTGCCATTGCTGCATGCACGGGCATTTCAGGCAGCACAACGATTGGTAAACACTGCATGATCGCCGGTCAAGTGGGTATCACAGGTCATTTAAGTATTTGCGATAACGTTGTGATCACCGGTAAAACCATGGTGTCCTCATCCATTCGTACGGCCGGTGTGTATTCAGGGTCACTACATGCAGATGAGGCGCGCATTTTCAGACGTAATGCGGCGCGTTTTTCCCAACTTGATGAATTGGCCAAGCAGGTTAAACGCCTTGGCAAAGATGAGTTGGACAATGACTCACTTACTGAACAAGAGGACACTTAGCGAGCTGGTCGCTAAATAAATAAAATGACTGAAATCACCGTGAATGAACCACCCATCAAAGTGGATATTCTGGAAGTAATGCGCCGTTTACCACATCGCTATCCATTTTTGTTGGTGGATCGTGTGCTTGAGTGTCATTCCGGAAAGTCGATTGTTGCGCTCAAGAATCTCACCATCAATGAAGAGTTTTTTCAAGGACATTTCCCCGGTAATCCGGTCATGCCTGGTGTATTGATGCTAGAAGCATTGGCGCAAGCAGCGGGTTTGTTGGCATTCATCACCGAGAATGTTTATCCCGATCAGGTCGCCCAGTTTTATTTTGCTGGACTTGATGAAGTGCGATTTCGCAAACCGGTTGTGCCAGGCGATCAATTAATATTGAAGGCGAAGGTGGAAAGAGTGATGCGTGGTATCTGGAAGTACGACACGATGGCTGAAGTGGATGGTCAAGAAGTGACATCGGCAAAAATGTTAATTGCCGTCGGCAAAAAAAAGTAACTGTGTTTTAGTAAAGGTGTTTGACGTCAATCATGTTTATTCATCCAACTGCAATCGTTGCTGCTGATGCTAAACTGGCTGATGATGTCAGTGTTGGCGCGTATACGGTTATCGGCGCACACGTAGAGATCGGTGCGGGCACAATCATTGGACCTCATGTGGTAATCAATGGACCAACACGCATTGGTAGCAATAACCATATTTATCAGTTTGCATCCATCGGTGATGCACCGCAGGATAAAAAGTACAATGGCGAGCCGACTGAACTTGTAATCGGTGATCGCAATGTGATTCGCGAGTGCTGCACCATTAATCGTGGCACCGTAACCGGCCATGGTATTACGCGAATTGGCAACGACAATTTGTTCATGGCCTACAGTCACGTTGCTCATGACTGCATCGTTGGCAATAAATGTATTCTGGCCAACAATGCTGGATTGGCTGGCCACGTGGAATTGGACGATTGGGTGATTCTATCGGCATATGCAGGCATACATCAGTTTTGCAAAGTGGGCGCACATGCCTTTCTGGGTAACAATGCTGCTGCTACTCGCGATGTTCCTCCGTATGTGATGGCCGTGGGCTCACCTGCTGAACCACACAGCGTCAATTCAGAAGGTTTAAAACGTCGCGGTTTTACGCCAGAACAAATTCGTAATATTCGCACTGCATACAAAGTGCTGTATCGCTCGCAATTAAAATTGGAAGAAGCGATTGCACAATTGACCGAACTTGCGAAGACACAGCCTGAACTGCAATTATTTGTAGACTTCATGCCGCGCAGTCAACGCAGTCTCATTAGATAACTTCATGGGCACTGCGGATTTAGATTTGCGTGATATCAAGGCAGCGGCATCGCAAATCGATGCCGGTGATTTTTTTGATGTCAAACCTTATCCACGTATCGCCATTGTCGCTGGCGAAACATCTGGTGACAATCTTGGCGCCGCATTAATTCGATCATTGCGAGAGATTTTTCCGAACGCGGAATTTGTCGGCATTGCGGGTCCTAAAATGCGTGCGGCCGGATGTGAAGCGTGGCATCGGGCTGAATCACTTGCAGTGATGGGGTTGGTGGAAGTGATTCCGCACCTGCGCCGTCTAATGTACATTCGCAAAAGCTTGATTGCGAAGATTCTCGCCGATCCACCTGATGTATATGTCGGCGTGGATTACAAGGAATTCAATTTAAGTGTTGCGCGCACACTCAAGCGGTCAGGCATTCGTACAGTGCAATACGTGAGTCCACAGGTATGGGCATGGCGACAAGGTAGAGCGAAAAAAATTTCCAGTGCAGTTGATTTAATGCTGTGCCTGTTACCATTTGAAAAAAAATTTTATGATGGATATAAAGTCAAGGCCGCCTTTGTGGGTCATCCGCTTGCCGATGAAATGCCTGAGCAAGTCAATAGTGCAGTGGCAAGACATATGCTCGACCTCAATGCGGAAACATCTTGTATTGCCGTATTGCCAGGCAGTCGCGATGCCGAAGTGCTACGACTTGCGCCTGATTTTGCACGCACTATTGCTTGGCTGCTTGAACGCAAACCCGAATTGCAATTTGTGGCGCCCATGGTCAATGCACAGGTGCGAGACGTTTTTTTGCGTGCCTTACAAGATGCCAAGGTGGTTGAAAAAGTAAAACTGTTGGATGGTCAATCGCAACGCGCCTTGGCTGCGTGCGATGCAGCGCTCATCGTTTCGGGTACCGCAACATTGGAAGCGACGTTAACCAAGCGCCCGATGGTCGTGGCTTATCGTGCTAGCTGGCTTACTACTTTTGTAGTGAAACTCTTTGGATTACTCAAAACTGATTTCATTTCGCAGCCCAACCTACTCAGTGGTAAACGATTGGTGCCCGAATTTGTAAGTGGACAAGTGCGTGCGGAAATATTGGGACCCGCGATGCTTGAACAATTGTCACGACCGGATCGCGCAGAATTGGAACAACAATTTGCGGCGATTCATTTGCAGCTGCGACAAAACGCGAGTGTAAAAGCTGCACAAGCGATTGCCGAGTTGATCAACTCACCAAAATGAAACATCTAAATAAAGTTGCGATGCAAACTTCCAATTCAGTTTTGATTGCAGGCGTCGACGAAGCTGGACGTGGACCATTAGCGGGTCCTGTTGTAGCCAGCGCAGTGATTCTTGATCCAAATAATCCCATCGATGGATTAGACGATTCCAAAAAATTAACCGCAGCACAACGCGATCACCTCTCACGATTGATACGTAAGCACGCGCTGGCTTGGTCAGTTGCTCATGCAGAAGTGGAGGAGATAGACGACATTAATATTCTGCAAGCATCATTGCTGGCGATGCAGCGTGCCTTAAGTATGTTGTCACTTATTCCAGCGCATGTTCAAGTAGATGGCAATAAGTTACCGAAGTTGAGTGCATTGCCCTATGTTTGTACGGGTGAAGCGATTGTTGATGGCGACGCACTGATTCCCGCCATCAGTGCCGCATCCATTATTGCGAAGACAACACGAGATGCGATGATGTTACAGTTGGATAGATGTCATCCCGGTTACGGCTTTGCAGCTCACAAAGGTTATTGCACCGCAATGCACTTACGTGCTCTCAATGACCTTGGGCCATGTGCCATTCATCGCAAGACTTTTGCACCAGTGAAGGCACTGTTGATTGACGTTTTGGTGATTGAATAAATACTGCGAAGTTTCAGTCCATTTATAAGTTGGTTATGGCGTTATTGGTGAATTGTTCCGCATCACTCTGTTCCGTACATGAACAGTCTTATGTATCTCAGCAATGATTTCACTGTTGATGTCTTTCACCAACACTGTTCGTTGCCAATCAAGTTTGTCGACCGAATTCAGTTGCGTTTTGATCGTCGCTACATCTTCGTCAGTCAACGTGAATTCTGCAGTTAAGTCTGTACGGCCTGGTTTACGAAAGCGGATATTGGCAGCTTTATCCCACACGATATAATCGCGACCAAGCAACATCATTAACATCACCATGTAGATAGGATCGACCATGGCATAAATGGAGCCACCAAATTGAGTGCCCACAATATTCTTGGTCCATGGTCGGCGCTTTAGTCGGACACGTGCATATTTGTAATCTTTAGATATCTTCTCAATCTTGATACCCGCACCCCAATAAGGTGGCCAGAAGTTCCAAAGATAAAGCAGCATGCGCTTCATAGACAATGCGACCTCAAGCTTCAGTGAAACAAGATGTCAGGCATCGGGCAGAATGATTTTTGGCTTGTCCTTGCGTGCACGATATAACACGCCCATATTGCCAATACGCTGCACAAATTCACTGGAGGTACCCTTCACCAGTTCTGCAAATAATTGATCACGAGCCTCACGATCTCCAACACGCACACTGACTTTGACAAGTTCATGTGCCTGCAATGCATTGTCTAATTCTTTGCAGATGGCTTGCAGTTTTTCCGGAGTCTCACTTTTGCCACCAACCATCACGACGGGGTGCAGTGGATGCGCCAAACCGCGCAGATGCTTTTTTTGTCTTTCAGTCAGTGACATAAGGATTCGCCGAAATGAGTGGGCGAGTAGTGTAAGGAATTTGTGTGAATGAAGATAATAGTTTAAGTACGTCTGGCGCAGTTGTGCATAAGTAAGCAATGAAGAAATTATCAAAGCAGGACATGGTTGCAAGTGTGTGGATGTATTCCACAGGACGATGATTACTATTGACAGCTGGTAATCATCTATTCGGGGTGTTGAGTTACCCATCTGAATTGCAACTGTGTAATCATCTCTACTTCAAATCAGCAAGTTATTTGTTCCATGACCAAACGCACCAAATCCAGCGCTCGATGGCTGGAAGAACATGAAAATGATCCCTACGTAAAAGCGGCACGAGCCGCAGGGTATCGTTCGCGCGCTGTTTATAAGCTGGAAGAAATTCAGCAGGACGATCGTCTTTTGAAGCCGGGCATGACGGTGGTTGATCTCGGTGCAGCGCCCGGTGGTTGGAGCCAGTACGCGGCGAAGTTATTGCGAGGTAATGGCCGCATCGTGGCGTTGGATATATTGCCTATGGATGCCATCGTCGGTGTTGAGTTCATTCAGGGTGATTTTGGCAGCGATGAAGTACTTGCACAGCTTGAAAAACAATTGGGCGAGCAGCGCTGCCACCTTGTAATGTCGGACATTGCCCCCAATACCGTGGGCATCGCCGATGTTGATCATTTACGTGGTATGCATTTAGTTGAATTAACCTTAGATTTTGCCGAAAAGCATCTCGCCCCTGGTGGCGATTACCTGGTAAAAGTATTTCAGGGCCGGGATTTCCCTGCTTTCCTGCAGCGTTTACGAGGATTGTTCGAAACTGTCAAAACCCGTAAGCCCAAAGCGTCGCGATCTCGCAGCGCGGAGCTATATCTGTTGGCGCGTGGGTTTCGGATGGTGTAGTGTCTCAGCCAGTGTTTTCCGTGATTTGCTCGCTAATATCAGCCAGACTGAATTCATGATAATGCGACAAATACAGCTTTTTGATCATGCATTGATGATGTCAACAATGCACAGGAGATTGTCTTGAACGAATTAGCCAAAAATATGCTTTTATATGTGGTGATCGCGGTGATTTTGGCCGTGGTGATCAACAACTTTACCAATCATAGTGCTCCCGAACCGATACCGTATTCGACTTTCCTTGAACAGGTGAAAAGTGATGGCATCAAGGAAGCGACCTTTCAGGGTGATTTGATCACCGGCAAGCGTTCTAATGGTGACAAGTTTCTGACTTATAGTCCCGAAACCAGTAACTCTGCGTTGATAGAGACATTGCAGGCGCACAACGTTTCCTTCAGTGCCGCCGCACCTGAACGTCAAAGCTTTGTGATGCAGTTATTTCTTGCTGCTTTCCCAGTGTTGCTATTGGCTGGTTTGTGGTTCTACATGATGCGCCAAATGCAAGGTGGAGCGGGTGGGCGTGGCGCAATGTCCTTCGGCAAATCACGGGCACGCATGCTAGGCGAAGACCAGGTGCAAGTGACATTTGCTGATGTGGCCGGCGTTGATGAAGCCAAAGAAGAAGTCGGTGAGATTGTTGAATTCTTGAAAGACCCTGCTAAGTTTCAACGCTTGGGCGGTAAAATTCCACGCGGTGTATTGATGGTGGGATCGCCCGGTACCGGTAAGACTTTATTGGCCCGTGCCATTGCTGGTGAAGCCAAGGTTCCGTTCTTCACGATTTCCGGTTCCGACTTCGTTGAAATGTTTGTGGGCGTCGGTGCTTCACGTGTGCGTGATATGTTCGAGCAGGCCAAGAAGCATGCGCCTTGTATCATTTTCATCGACGAAATCGATGCAGTAGGTCGTCATCGTGGTGCAGGTTTGGGTGGCGGTCATGATGAGCGCGAACAAACATTAAATCAGTTGTTGGTGGAAATGGATGGCTTCGAAGGCACTGAAGGTGTCATCGTTATTGCGGCAACCAATCGACCCGATGTACTTGATCCCGCATTGCTGCGCCCAGGTCGATTCGATCGTCAAGTTGTCGTGCCATTGCCTGATGTGCGTGGCCGTGAGCAAATACTCAAAGTGCATATGCGCAAGTTGCCACTTGCAGATGATGTGAAGCCGCAAATTATCGCGCGTGGTACACCTGGATTTTCCGGTGCCGATCTTGCCAATCTAGTTAATGAAGCGGCATTGTTTGCTGCCCGCTTTAATAAGCGCACGGTAACCATGGATGAATTTGAAAAGGCAAAGGACAAGATCATGATGGGCACGGAGCGTCGCTCGATGGTGATGAGTGAAAAAGAAAAGCTCAACACGGCTTATCATGAATCCGGTCATGCCATTGTGGGCGTCAACCTTCCCGAACATGATCCAGTTTATAAAGTCACAATTATTCCGCGTGGCCGCGCGTTGGGTGTGACTTTCTTTTTGCCAGAAGAAGATCGTTACAGCTACAGCAAGCAACGTATTGAATCGCAAATCGCAAGTTTATTCGGTGGTCGAATTGCGGAAGAATTAGCCTTTGGCCGTGATGCAGTGACGACCGGTGCATCCAACGATATTGAGCGCGCCACGACGCTTGCTCGTAACATGGTGACCAAGTGGGGCTTGTCCGACAAGCTTGGACCGCTTTCATATAGCGAAGAAGAAGGTGAAGTGTTCCTGGGCCGTTCAGTGACTCAGCACAAGCAAGTTTCTGATGAAACTGCGCATGTGATTGATGTCGAAGTGCGTCAGGTCATTGACAATGCCTATCAACGTGCGCGGGACATTCTTACAACGAACCGTGACAAGCTCGATATCATGGCCCAGGCGTTGATGAAGTACGAAACCATTGATGAAAATCAAATCAATGACATCATGGCGGGACGTGAACCTAGGCCGCCCCAAGATTGGGACGATTCGCTTAGTTCTGGCGGTAAGCCACGTGAACGTAGTGAAGCGGATGCGCCAATCGGGAAGCCCGCAAGTCAACATTGATATGACACGATAAAGCATCAATGCAATGTTTGATCTTACAGCCAGCGCAAGCTGGCTGTTTGTTTAAAGCAAATCGAATTTCAAAAATCTTGTTAAGCCTGCATGACAATGATTGTTGACTGTGGCTCCCATCGATTGGATCTGACTGTGCCTGCGATCATGGGCGTACTCAATGTCACGCCTGATTCGTTTTCTGATGGCGGTCAGTTTGTCGATGTACAACATGCCATTGACCGCGCACATGCAATGGTGGCGGAGGGCGCGCGTATTATTGATATCGGCGGTGAATCCACACGACCCGGCGCTGCTGTCGTTTCAGTGCAAGAAGAATTACGCCGGGTGATTCCAGTGATTACCGCAGTGGCGCATATTCCCGACGTCTTGCTATCAATTGATACCAGTAA
>JAICKZ010000203.1 GCA_025927665.1 Steroidobacteraceae bacterium
AGCAGTCGTGAAAATAATGCGTGGAACCCAGTCAAGTTGTGCGAGTAAATCAAAGCCGTTGCCACCTGGCATGTGGATATCGAGAAATACTACATCAGGTATCAGCGATTTAATTTTCTTGTTTGCTTCTTCAATATCGCCTGCATCGCCAACAATTTGAATAGAAGGATGAATCGCAAGTAGTCGGTGTAATTCACGACGTGCCAATGGTTCGTCATCGACAATCAATGCCTTCATACAGGTAACTTCACTTCGGCGATGGCTTCGCCGGGATGGGCAAGATCGAGCCGAAGGCTTGCACGACTGTTGAATAGCAGACGTAGTCGTTCCGATGAGTTTTTTAGTCCCGTGCCTGGCGGGTGATCAGAGGGATGAATTGGGTATGGATTAGTGATTCGAATGATCAGCATCGCGTTAACGATACGCGCTTCAATATGCAATGTTCCGCCGCCTTTAAGTTCGGCAATCCCATGCTTGATGGCATTTTCTACCAACGTTTGAACCAACATGATCGGCACGCGTACTTGCATCGCTTCATTGGTGATATCACGTATGACGTTCAGTCTATCGCCAAGACGCATTTCCTCAAGCGCAAGATAGTCATTGACCATCTCAAGTTCACGCGACATGCTGACGAGTTCAGTATCGCTCGATCCTAATGAATAACGCAGCGTGCGAGCGAGTTGTGTCACCGCTTCCTGCGCGCGAGTGGGTTCATCACCAATTAATGCGCGCACGCCATTTAATGCATTGAATAGAAAATGCGGATTGAGTTGTGTCTTAAGCAGACGCAACTCCGCAGCCTGTAATAGCTGTGCAAGTTCGGCACGATGTACTTGCGCTTCGTAGCGATGACGTTGCATTGCAAAGCCTAGGTACAAACCTACCCAGACCAGAATTAAAATGAGTGAAGTGATAAATTGATTGATCATTTGCCCATTATGCGGCAATGCTCGATACATGGCGCTGTATATCGGTGCGATAGAGGTGTTGTATTCCATTCTCGATAAAGCGATGTTGATGACCTGGAGTGTGCTGGTCATTAGCGTGACGGCGATGAACATTCTGATCAGCAGCGCGCGTGGAGTAAGCATAAGCCATACATTGCGTTTAATGATAAAACGCAGTGCATGCGTCAATGCAAAGCCACTGACCGTCATGCCGCCCCACACTACGGTTGCTTGGTGCCATGTCACACCGGCAAAGATCACTTCTCCTGTCATCTGCGCATGGAAATAAAATCCCCAACCCAACAACTGCAATGCCCAATACGCAACGCGGATAATCACGCGTTGACGCGAATGCGATGAAGGAAGGTTTATCACAGAATTCAACATATGATGAACGATGTTTACATGCAAAGGTTTATCTTGCCAGTGGGCAAGTCACCTGTCGCAAACGCTGTGCGCGAAAATTCACCGTGCAATGATACAACGAGCCGTTCGTGACGGCATTTTGACCAATCAACATTTATTTTAATGACTTTAATTGATACCGAGTAATCTTAATTACTAGAGTATTAAGTGTTCGCGAAACACATTCGCGTGGAGGCTAAATGTTGTCACTGACTCGTCGGAGACTACTAAGTGTAGTAGGCGCTTCCGCTATGATTGGCATCACTCGCAATGTATATGCGCTATTGCAATCGATTAATAAGACCCACTTTGTCTCTATCGGTGGGATCGAGCAGTGGATCGCGATTCGTGGCGGCGACTGCTCAAGAACTGCGATTCTGTTCTTACATGGTGGTCCAGGTGAAGCACAATCACCATTCCTTTCATTTTTTGCACCTTGGGAGGAACGTTATGTCGTTGCACAATGGGACCAGCGTGGCTCAGGCAAGACGTTCGGAAAAATTGGTGTTGCAACGCCCAATATGACCTTAGAGCAACTCACCCAAGATACCATTGAGGTAGCTCAATATGTAATCAATCAACTTGGTATACGCAAGTTGATCCTCGTTGGCCATTCTTGGGGCTCGATGCTAGGTCTTTGCGTTGTTCGAGCTCGGCCGGAGTTATTCCATGTCTTCGTTGGAACGGGACAGATAGTCAGTGGCAGAGAGTTAATTGAAAGCTGGCGGTTGTCTGCTATCAAACGTGCGCGGAGGGCACAAGACGCTGACGCTGTCATGCAGCTGAATAGTCTGCGTGAACAGGATTTTAACGATGACGCAAAGCTTGGTGTCCTATGGAAGTGGAGGGCTCCATTTACGGGATCCGATTGGGACTTAATAACTCGACAACGAGAACCTTTCGTGGGGACCTATGAGAAACCGGCAAACGCAGAGGCTATCAACTGGTATCAAGGATTCTTCGAATTCAGCCAACTCAAGCTTTGGCCGTTTACTCGCGACTTCGACGCGAGGGCCGCTGGCATGAGCTTCCCAATCCCTTACTTTGTGGTTCAAGGAAGAGACGATGACAGAACGCCGTCAGAACCAGCGCGTAAATTTTTGAATGAACTGCATGCGCCATTAAAAGGCTACTCTGAGATTACGGGAGGTCATTTCGCGTGTTTCACCAATCCATCAGGATTCTTAAATGCACTAGATAAAGATATACGACGCTTGGGAATCAAACAATGACAATGAAGATGTGCTCGTAGATGAAGTGCAACATGATCACATCGTAAAGGGTCTTGTTATATTGAACAGTAACGCTGACATTCATGCATTGGTGAATAAAGCCAAATATGCAAGTGTGAAATTATTTTTAAAATTAGATAGGTGAGATATGTCGAATCGGCGTGAGTTTTTATTGAGTTCAATTGCAACCGGAATCGCCGTGTTGAGTGGAGGCTGTGCGACGGCACCAGAGATTGAATCAATTCGTGCCTTGCTGCGACAAACTGTTGGCACCAACGAGAAAATCATCGGCATGGTTGGCGTCGTCGTTGATGATAGTGGCACACGCTCGGCCACCTTCGGAAGCTCGGGTGTTCAAGGTCTCGCACTGAACAACAACACGGCCATCGAGATCATGTCGATCACGAAAGTGTTGACCGCGCTCATTCTTGTCGACATGGAGCGACGCGGTGAAGTCGCCTTTGATGATCCCGTTGCAAAGTATCTTCCCGCTTCATTGAAGTTGCATGAGAATGGCGGACCGATCACGCTTCTCGATCTGGCGTCGTATACCTCCGGTCTGCCGAATATGCCTGACAATTTGCCGCCACACTGGTGGGACAATAGCAATGCATTGGCAGAGTACACGGAGAACAAGCTTTATGAGTTTCTGATGAGTTACATGCCAAAATATAAACCAGGCACACATTACGAATACACCAATGTAGGTTTCGGTTTGCTCGGTATTGCACTGGCGCGCCGCGCCGGTAAAAGCTATGAAGAGCTTTTGATTGAAAGAGTTTGCAAGCCACTTGGCCTTTCTCAAACACGTATTACACTGACGGAAGATATGCAAAAGCATATGGTGCAACCACATAACCTCGCGCTTAAACCTTGGCCGCTTTGGAATTGTCCTGGACTCACCGGAGCAGGTGCAGCTCGTTCTAGTATCAGAGATGTCATCCAATTTCTTAAAGTGAGTATGAGGTTGAAACATACGCCGCTCGATACGGCAATGGCGCGACTCATTGAAACGCGAAAGCCCACTCCTGTCGCTGGAACGCAGGCGGCTCTTGGTTGGTACATCACGGCATCTAACGATAACGAAATTGTCTGGAAGACAGGACTTTCCAATGGTTGTAATATTTTTATCGGATACTCGACACGAAGTCGTCGTGGTGCGATTGTTTTTTCAAATTTTATCTGGCAACCCATCGATGAGGGCACGACGAAGATGGGGATGAAAATGATTGACCCAAGGTTTGATCCGGGAAATCTTACGTCGCTCTACGTACCAGTTTCTTCAATCGATTAGATGAAAATGACTGATCGCTTAAATTTTCTATAACCAAATTCACCTATCACGCATGATGACCTGAGAATTGCGGGTCGCAACCGGAATCATGTTGCCGTATGTGCTGGAAAAATTTTTTGAAGATGCCGGTCGTGAAATTATTGCGATGTGTTCCGCGATGAGCACTACAATTATCACGCATTAGACGAGCATGCTGTTGCGACTGATGATTAATGATTCCATTGACCAGAACCACGTAGTTGAAAAATCAATCTGGCCGTCAATGGAGTACGGCGACCGTAGGCAGTGACCCATTCACTCGGTAACACATCCATTGTCAACGAAGTACCCACGCCAAACCCAAGCTTTGGATGCCAGGCGGACCAATGTGTGTATCCGACAGTGAAGGCAGAAACCCAACGTTTCTCGTCACCCATAACTGATGCAGTTGGCATTTCCAATTCTGAAGCCAGTCGTTGCAACACCTCAACACGACCCCAGATATCAAATGTATTGTGTTTCCATGTTCCTTCATCAAGGAAGGAGTTTAGGGTCGATGGCCGTGGACGTCGTGTGATTGAGCCTACAATAAAGCTGTGATCAAGTGAACCACTACCAAGTAACAGGTGATCATAGATAGATGCGGATAAACGAGTGGCGGAAGTTGTTCCTGGATAAATAGGATCGGTCTGATCGACCTGAGCAATGGAAGCCATGATTCGGTGTTGTGATGCAAGCAGGTAGGTTATTCGCAATGCTTCTGAATTGAGTGGTCCTATCGGCAAATCAACATGCGTTGGCTCGGGTTCAGTGCCGTTAAAAGCAGAGGCTTCGACAACCCAGGTTCCAAGATTCAGTTGTGCGCCCACTACCGTGCTGCTGATATGACCCACATCCTGACCTACATGATGTCCCAATGGCGCATCGGGATTGTCACGCGCGGAAACTCGATGCATGAGCGCGATCGGGCCATCTGTGCTTTCTCCGCGGGGCGCAAGAAATAACTTCAGCGTTTTAGCTTGATCGATGGTTATCGTGTCACTCAATGTCAACCCCATGATAGGAGAGCTGTGCGGATGTTGAGCATCAACAAAAGCCGTTCCATCACTTCGTTCCTCGCCTACTTGCAGGAGCTCTGGATAGCCATGTTGTGAATAAGTCCATAATTCGGTGGTACCCATCAAATCCAGATTGATGAATTGTCTGGTTCCGATTGTTGAACCGGCATCGATCATGAACATATTGGGAGCAGCAAACTGATTTACTCCGCGCAATCCTTGTACGGCACTGAATACACCAAAGACATTGAACCGTCCTGAAATTACAGTTCTGGGAGTTTGTGATCCTGCCAATGGCATGCACATACTCATGCTGACATCCCATGACTCATTCTTGCTACAACCATGATTAAGATCTGCAGCATTTGCGCAAGTGATCGTCTGGCTGCTCAGTATCAGCAACATCAATGACAATGGTCCAGCAAAAGGGTTACGCATCTATACGATTCTCCTGATCAAGTTAACTCGGTGTTTGATCAAATGAAACAGAACTGCTCCGACGTGAATACATAGCAAGACGAGCAATATATATGCGGAAGTATGATGTACTTTCTCCGCAATATTGGCATGAACATCGTCTTTGTTGAACAGATGCGGTAAAAGAATGCCAAACCATGCAACAGGTGGCCCTTTCCACGTGCACATTAAATAGCCGGAAATTGGTATGACGATCATCAATGCATACAATATCCAGTGCGTGACGTTGGCCAATTTCTTTGACAATACTGATATTGTCGACGGTAACGCAGGCGCAACATATCTTATTCTTACGATTACACGTGCAATTATTAGCATTCCAATTGAGATGCCAATTGATTTGTGGAATTTGAATAGCAGGTGATGCTGCGGATTTGATTTCGGCACATCCACCATGATCAACCCACTCACAATAAGCCCGATAATCATGATTGCCATTAGCCAATGCAATACTCGTACACTGAATACATATTTTTCTGTCGATAAAATTGACATCTTCCTCTTTCTCCGATGAATTATGATTCAATCATTTGTAAAGCAAGCCGCGACACTTGACTGTCAGGTTTTCCAAATGAATTAACTTCAGTAAAGTGATTGGTGTTGAATAACACTTCACGTTTCTTAAGCAATCCCATAC
>JAICKZ010000157.1 GCA_025927665.1 Steroidobacteraceae bacterium
CAACCGAATGATGCAGAAACTCAACGCTTGCTTAGTATCGCCAAGCGCATTGCAATACGCAGTCGCTATTACGACATTGCCCGCGAATTGGGAAAGTTGATTGGCAACGCTGGGGTTGCCCCTGATGATTGTCGAGTCACTGTCATTACCGGCGGCGGTCCTGGCATCATGGAAGCTGCAAATCGCGGCGCATTTGATGTGGGAGCAAAGTCAATTGGCTTGAATATCACATTGCCACATGAACAGTTCCCCAATCCGTATGTGTCGCCAGAACTGTGCTTTCGCTTTCACTACTTTGCCATGCGAAAATTACATTTTTTATTGCGTGCCAAAGCATTGATTGCCTTTCCAGGCGGTTACGGAACACTTGATGAACTATTTGAAGCATTGACACTAATTCAAACTAACAAAGTAATGCGCATTCCAGTAGTACTGATTGGCAAGGAATACTGGCAGCAATTGATCAACTTTGATTTTCTCGTCAGTGAAGGCATGATCGCTGCGGAAGATTATGAGCTGTTTATATACACTGAAACTGCAGAAGAAGCTTGGCAACATGTATTGCAATGGCATCAACTCAATGGCACTCCTTTGTTCTAAGCGAGATGTCATCTTAAGCTTGATAGTTGTATTGGTATTTTAGAATGCCACTCGTCAGTTATGTTTAACCAAATTGAAATCTTTTTCTTATACGAGCCAGGGCATGATTAAACTTTCCTTTCATGGCGCGAATCGCGATGTCACTGGCTCTTGTCATCTATTGGAATGTGCTGGTAAGCGCATACTAATCGATTGTGGACTGTTTCAAGGCAGTCGTGACTTATCTGAAGACAATGCGGGCGAATTTGGTTTCGATGCCACCAGCATCGATTTTGTACTTTTGACTCATGCACATCTGGACCATTGTGGTCGTCTACCTTTGTTGGTTAAGCGCGGCTTTCGCGGTGAAATCATCACCACCAGTGCGACGCGTGAATTGACACGAGTCGTGTTATTGGATGCGGCTCATCTACAGGAAGAAGAGGCATTGCGTAATTCACGCCGACGCGCACGACGTAATGATGAGCATAATAGTGAAGCGCTATATACCATGTTGGATGCCATGCGTACGTTTGATTACTTCGGTCGCAATGCTGATTACCAACGACGTATCGAACTCGCATCAGGCTTGTCAGCTACTTTTTATGACGCAGGTCATATATTGGGTTCTGCCAGTGTCCGTATTGAGTGCATAGAGAGCGGGAAGGCACGGAGCGTTGTTTTTTCAGGCGATTTAGGTAACAGCAATCGGCCCATATTACGCAATCCAATGCCACCACCTCATGCCGATGCGGTGGTGATGGAAACCACTTATGGAGATCGCCTGCATCGCAGCTTACCGGACTCCATTACCGAACTGTATGGCGCGATCACAGATACATTTCGCCGTGGTGGCAATGTCATCATTCCAACCTTTGCGTTAGAACGTGCACAGGAAATACTTTTCTATCTACGCGAGGCTATTGAGCACAATCAATTACCAGGCTCAATGCAAGTGTTTTTGGATTCGCCGATGGCAATTTCCGCCACGGAAATATTTGCGCGTCATCCTGAATGTTTCGATGAAGAATCACTGCAACTGTTCAAGATGGGCCGAGATCCATTCGCGCTTCGTGGCTTGCACATGACTCGCGAGGCCAATGATTCAATGTCACTCAATCGTATCACGGGCGGTGCAGTCATCATGGCCGGTGCAGGCATGTGTACCGGCGGCAGAGTTCGTCATCACCTCAAACACAGCATATGGCGTGCCGATTCAAGCATCGTGTTCGTTGGATACGCCGCATCTGGCACGCTTGCAAGAAAAATTATCGATGGCGCAACAGTCATCGAATTATTCGGTGAACAAATTCCAGTGCGTGCGCATATTCACACCATCAATGGATTCTCAGCGCATGCTGATCGTGATGAGTTACTAACATGGCATCGCGCGATCAAACCTGACCAAACCTTTTTAGTACATGGTGATAACGAAGCCATGCAAAGTTTTTCTAAACTATTGCCTGGCACAGTACGTATGCCAGAAACGAACAGCAGTTTTGAGATTTGAATCGGTTTGATGCGGCAGGAAATTGGATAATAAGGACGCTCGATGATCAGAATTGTAAATTGCCTTCATGCGTTAATCGCAATTAGCTTATGTAGAATGAAGATTACACTGTCGGACAAAAGCGACGCTGCGGTTTATCTTTAATTTATAAATATAAGCAGTACAATCAAGTGTACTTGCTTTGCAGCGATACTTAAATTCATATCAAAACTTAGCAATATGTTTTTGGTAATTACAATTCATCAATACTTCATTCAAATAGATAACCTTTATGCGTGCATACAAATATCGATCCATCTTTGGATACATGTGGATAGTCGTATTGGCTTCATTAATAACCGCTTGTTCCGGTGGAAGCGCTGTGAGCCCGCCTGCTAATGACGTAGGTGATAAACACAGCAGTTCATCATCGCTCTCGTCACAGTCATCCAGTGTATCGTCGAGCAGCCTGTCATCGAGCAGCACATCCTCAACAAGTAGTGTGTCGTCAAGCAGTACATCTTCAATTAGTGTTTCATCAAGTAGCAGGTCGTCCAGTAGCACATCTTCAAGTAGTATGTCATCAAGCAGTACGTCCTCACATAGTTCATCAAGTACATCGTCAAGTAGTGTCAGCTCCTCATCGAGCAGCAGCAACTCCTCTTCATCGAGCAGCAGCCCACCAGTCACAGTTACATCATTTAGTGCAATCCCGGTCACAATCGTTGCTGGTGCCGCCAGCACACTTACGTGGTCATCGACCAATGCCACATCATGTACAGCTTCTGGAGCTTGGAGTGGTACTAAAGGAGTTTCTGGATCTCTGAGTGTGATGCCTACTACAACAAGCACTTATACTCTTTCATGTCGCAACGCTTCGGGTACATCATCGTCACCATCGTCCATTACTGTGACAGTGACACAACCAATACTTACGACCGTGACGCTTGCTTGGGATCCAGTTACACAAAATATCGACGGCAATGCCGATACACCTGTGGGATACAGACTTCACTACGGACTCTCATCAGGAAACTACAACACCATGATCTCTGAAAGCACAATCGGCACGGCACTCCAGTACACCGTGACATCGCTGTTGTCTGGAACTAAATATTATTTTGTCGTTGGCGCAATTGACGGTTCGGGAAATGAAAGCGCCTACTCCAATGAGTTTTCATATACACCATTTTAAAATCGGGAGATTTATGAAAGGTATAAATCGACGTAGTTTCATAAAAGGCTCTACAGCTTTGGTTGGCTCGATCGCATCAGCCTCAAGTCTTGGAGCTTTGTTAAAAGCGCCAACAAATTTGCGATTAGCGGGATCCAGTCCATTGTCCTTACCGCTAGTAACAGCGAATACACCTCTGTTCACTTATCTTGGTAAATTCAATGGCCCACCGGCAACGAATAACGATCAAGCTTTTCAGTACGGCGCAGGCGCCATGTCCGTAGCCGGCTCAACCTCAAGCAGTCTCGGTAACCTATATGCTAATGGTCTACAGCAAGGAACGGCGAACTTAGGATTAATGTCGATTCCCTCTCCTAAAGGATCCAATGGAACGTACACCGGAAATGAGACGGCAACTATGCTTGTATCACCCAAGCAGTCGCCGATTTCAAACTTCGCGGGTAATGACGTTTCAACAGGAAGTCTCGCCTACAACAATAAGCTTTATGTGACGGGCGCGCACACCTACGATGCTGATGGCTCACAAACCAAATTCTTGATACCTATGAACACGGATATGACAGGTCAAGGCGAGCCCTGCAGTGCAAACGGAAATGCCGGCAGCATCAATCGCATGTTCAGCAACTCTATGGGCTTAGTACCATCGATTTGGCAGTCGTTGCTCGGTGGCCCAGCGTTCATCGCGGGCGGCCCAGGTGGAATGGGTGGCCTGTCAATCATTTCACAGCAGTGTTGCGGGTATGGATTCTCGACCTTCAACCCGGATGCAGTAGTCTCCGGTCAGCCGGTGGCCATCAATGAATGGATCAACTGGCCTTACGACACTGAAGGAACCGGCAACAGTAATCATGTCAGCAAGCTCTGGACTGCCGGAGTCTTCAACAAATCCAACTGGACCGGTGGTAGCGCCAATCCCGGCAACAATTACGTTTCCATATACGACCGCCCAATAGGTTGCGCTTTCATTCCGGATGGCAGCCGTTCACTATGTTTCATCCACTGGCATGCCTATGGTCCGCATACTAACAAGCCGGATACTGGTGCTTGTGGTGGCGGTGAGAGCGGTTCGAGTGGCGCTTCGGAAGCGCCCGTTTCGCCAGATACTCAGGCATACATCCGGATGCAAGTGGTTGCATTCGATCTGGCGGAAGTTATCGCCAGTCGTAATGCCGGCCACCCCGTCACGGCAGTGCTACCTTATGCTTGGTGGGAATTTCCGAACTGGGCCACGTACACAGGTCAGCCCAACGAGTGCTCGTTTGGTGACAGCTGGCCCAGCAACGCTTGGGCCGCATATGATCCAGTAGCTCGCGCTGATGGCACGCATCGTATGTATTGGAACAAGGGTTTCCATGGAACGAATGGTACCGTGTTCGCATTCAGCGTCGGAAAAATTGGTTAGTCATCTCTGAAAGCGATTACCTTTCCCATCGGTATCCGGCTATATCACTGCCGCACATGACGCTGATGAGTCATGCGCGGCAGTCGAACATTGAACTTGGGTAAAGCTACAGCCGCGTTGGCAGACGGAGCTTGGTTCAACATGGTCACTATGCCAAGGCATAACTACGGTGAGCTAAACATAAACAAAGAAACCTGCTCACTTATTAGAAATGTTGTTGTCACAACGGCTCGTTACCAACTCTTAAGCAGGCTTTTCAGAGACGACCAGTGCTGATCGCGATGAATTACTGGTATGGCGTCATTCAATTCAACCCTGAGCAAATCTTTTTAGTACATGGCATAACGAACCCATGCAAAATTTTCAAAGTTATCGCCTGGCGCACTGCATGTACCAGAAGCGAATAGTAGTTTTGAGATCTAAAAATATCCGCGTTGCACACACCAAGTATGATTTCAGTTTAACAACAAGCTCACGCAACAAGATTAAAACAGAAGTTGTTACGCAATTGCTGCTTCCTTCTTTTTTTGAGAGAACACTTTGAGGACATAGCCAAGAACCGCAAGTCCTAATCCAGAAATATAGGACAAGTGCTTAACTAATGTGAAGCAGGCCGCGATGGTGACTAAGCCATTAAGATGGTCAGGGTAGTTTGCCAGCAAAATCATGATGACGATATTTTCCAAATAATCGGCAATCCCTCCAACCAAAGCGAAGCTGCGAAATTTTCGGAACGCTCCTCGCGAGAGAGCGGACCACAAAAATAAAATAGCCAAAAGGGGAATGAGAATGTCGACAGTAAAAAAGAGTTGCCAATAAGCATTGCGTCCGCTCGTGCCCATCACATCCAGAAGATGATAAGCATCTTCAGGCGTATACCAGGGACGCATATCCAGGATTGGTAAGCCTCCTGAAAGTTTTGACATATAGGGAATGCTCAATTTGAAACTCATTAAGTTTTCCGCAGCGATAACACCCAATGTCGCGATAAACATAGGCCAGAAAGGAAGTCCGTTTTTTTGAGATACACTTTTTGAAGATGCAGCATTTTCGGTTGATTGCAGCGAGTATCTCAATGCTTTCAATGTGGGCGGCAAACCTTCACGGTAAGAGGGGTATTTGAAGCGAAACCCAGTTTGCGAAAGCCCTGATGGATCAGCGATAAGATCGCGAGTCATTGTTTCAACTAAGATGTTACCGACCACCAAGGAGGCCAACCAAGGAGGAATTTTCCCGGGAAGCTTTGCTCCTAACAACAAGGCCGCGTGATCAAAGAGTTCATTTGTTGTCGTGGCGGAAGCATCGGCAAGTACAAATGTCTGCTGACGTGTTTGCACTTGATCTAATTCCGCAATGTGAACTAACCCACGTGCGGCATCTTCAACATGAACCAAAGGAGTTCGATTCGTGCCATCGCCAATGGTTTTCCACCTTCCCTTTGCGAGCCGTGGAAGAATAATTTCGGCAAACGTTTTACCTGGACCGTAAACGCTTCCTAGATACACAAACGCACTATGAATACCGGAGTTTTCTATCAACCGTCTAACGGGAATTCCGATGTGGCCAAAACCGGATGGAACCTGTTTTAATTTAGAAAAAGAACCAACGCGTTTCTGTGAATCTGGCGCTAAATCGTCAGTGCCACTCACGGAGATAAAAAGGGGACGTGCAGAATTCGGAAATTGTTTGAGCGCGTCCAAAATTTTTTGGGTGAGTTGCTGTCGCTCTGCGGACAATTTTTGAATCGCTGTAAAAGTTAATCTGCTAGGAATTTTGGGTTGAATCAGATCTATCAACACGTGGACATTTTGAACTTCTGCAATCCAAGCTGACGGATCATTGACATCTCCGAGAACGGGTGCTGCACCTAGAAGCATAATCTGCTGACTAGCTTGTCTGGAGCGAACTAAGCCTTTCACATTCCAGCCAGAAGCAACGGCTTCTCGCACCACCTGTTGACCAATAAATCCGGCCGCGCCAAGAACAAACATCGTTTTATTTTGATTTGCATTCATAAATTTTCTCTACTATTTTGTTAGCATTTGCTAACTTTCAGATTAAAAAAAATTACTTCATTAACATTTTTTTAGCCACAATCTTAATTTCATTTTTCCAGTCATCCACACGACCGGTAAATTCTCCGAAATAGAACATACGCACAAACTGAATTAAAAACCCAGCGAAAGCCGCCACCATTACATGCGAGGAGATTTTGCTATGAACCACTTTTTCGCGCTGACCTTGCTCAAGAAGACGATGGATTTGTTTAAGAATCGATTTTCTACGAACGGTGAGCGAAACGTGTGGCCAAAACTCACGTAGATGATCTTGCACAAAAATAAATGTCTCGGGGTTTTCATTCAGAATTTCAAAAAATTTATTTAAAATTGATTCTAGATTTTTCTCAAATGAATACTCTGATCGATCGGTCGATGCAAACGCATCGGCGTAGTAAAGATAACAGCGTTCAAATAAATACAACGCCAAAGCTTCTTTTGATTTAAAAAATTTAAATAAAGCTGGATTCGAATAACCAGCTTCCTTGCCAATAGCTCGAATATTGGTCGCATTGAATCCATCGCGAACAAAAAGTTTGAGCGCCGCCTTAAGTATCGCCCGCTTTGAAGGAGGATCATCAACAAAAATAAAAAAATCTTTATGTATATAGTTCACAACCAAAGGTTAGCATATGCTAACTAAAAATCAAGATGTTTTATTGGAATACAGTTTCGAAGATGCAGAGGAAAAGAATGCTTCAACAGGTTCAGCATGAACGAAAGGCAGAGAGATTAGTGGCTGCATCGATACTGTTGTAGATCAAGCATCTATGTAAAGCCGTTCACTTCATACTCTCTTGACGAGCGTGTTAGGTTCACATAATTTGTGAAACTCCCGACTTCGCCTGACAGTTCATCTTAAAGTTGATGCACTAGTCAGGAGTAGATATGAATCGAGAAGCTGAACACGATATTCGTCGAAAAACCAAAGTTTTGGAACATGCCAAGCAATCAGAAAATGTAAGC